>CAMCZO010000036.1 GCA_945887955.1 Chitinophaga pinensis
AAAAATAAAAATTGTTACAAGCTTTTTATTCATTAGAAGGTGGGTTTAAAAGCTGTTCGCTAGTTTTTCCAAATCTGCGCTCTCTATTTTGATAAGAAATTATTGCTTTAAAAAAATCATCCTTTCTAAATTCAGGCCATAAAACATCAGTAAAATAAAATTCTGCATAGGCCAATTGCCATAATAAAAAGTTGCTAATTCGCCTTTCGCCACTGGTTCTGATCATTAACTCAGGATTAGGCCATAATCGAGTATTTAAATGCGAATCAATAAGTTCAGCTGTTATTTCAGAAGGCAAAAGGGTTCCTGTAGCAATTTCTTTGGCAATTTCTTTTACTGAATTTGTAATTTCCCATTTACTCGAATAACTAAGCGCAAGGATAAGGGTAACTTTATTATTTTTTGAGGTAATATTTATCGATTCTTGAAGCTGATGTTGGCAAATTTTTGGTAGGCTTTTTAGATCTCCTATTGCTTCAAGACGAACACCTTTATCGTTAAGATTTTTCGTCTCCATGCTAATGGTTCCTACTAATAATTCCATAAGACCGTCAACTTCTTCTTTAGGTCTATTCCAGTTTTCGGTACTAAAGGCATATAAAGTGAGAAACTTTACGCCTATTTCTCCACAGGCCTCAACAATTTCTCTAACAGAATTAACACCTTCGTGATGGCCAAAAATCCGATCTTCCCCCTGTTGCTTTGCCCAACGCCCATTACCATCCATAATAATGGCAACATGTTGCGGGATGGAAGATTGATTAATGGATTGTAAATAATTCATTGGGTTACAAGTAATGCAAAGATAATAAAAGGAGCAAAATCGACTAATTTAATTTAATTGTTTTTAGTTTTTTAACAACGAAATCAGAAATTAAAATTATTAGACTTTTTTGAGTGCATATAAATTAAAAATGGCGGACATAATTTTTTTTAATTATTTAAATTTATATATTTGATATAAAATTTGGCATGAAAAATTTAAATTATTTGTTTTGGATAGGCCTTTTTGCATTTTCTATAGTAGCCTGTTTAAAGCTAGATCCAATTCCGCCCAAACCTGTATTAAAGATAACAGAGGGGCCATCTGTAGTGGATATTGAAGGCAATCAATATAATACTGTGGTAATTAATACGCAAACCTGGACAACAAGTAATTTAAAGGTAAGCAAATATCGTAATGGTGATGTCATTCCAGAAGTTCAAGATTCTATTTCATGGAAAACTTTAACAACAGGGGCTTGGTGTTATTATAAAAACAAAATTTCTAATGATTCAATTTACGGCAAGTTATATAACTGGCATGCCATAAACGATCCAAGAGGAATAGCGCCAACAGGTTATCATATTCCATCAGATGCCGAATGGAAAGTAATGAGTAATTATTTAGGAGACCAAAGTTTAGTTGGGATAAAAATGAAAGCAACTGCTGGATGGGGCCCTGTTGGGTTTCCTGAGGGCAACGGATCTAATTCAAGTAAGTTTTCGGGACTGCCTGGTGGCACAAGAAAGGGAGACGGAAGCTATAATTATATATCATATTATGGTTACTGGTGGACATCTTCTAGTATTGATTCTACAACTACCGCTTGGAGTAGACAGCTTAGCTTTGATGATGATTTATGTTCAAGTTGGGATGACTCAAAACAAAGAGGGTTTTCTTTACGCTGCATAAAGGATTAATAAAAAACCTAGGCAGTAATTATCTTTTTAGTTTAACAAACAGATAAAAAAATTGGTATAAAAAATTAACTGGTGTGATCAGCAATAATTAACCATTTGCCATTTATTTTTTTCCACAATAAAGTAAAATGACCTCCCACTGGCTTATCTTTTTTTAGTGCCCACTGACCAATAATAAAAATATTTTTTTTAGAAAGTTGAGTGGCTTCTTTGATGGTAAAAGTTAAAACGCCCATAGCCTCTTTGTTTGGATAAGATGTTAAATAATTATTTAAAGTTTTTTGCCAACCACAAGTAATGCCTCTGCTTCCTATAAATTTTAAGCTATCGTTGTTCCAATAATAATTCATAAAGCCGTTAAGATCACCATTATTCCAGGCTAGTTCTTGCTCCTTCATATTTTCAAGAACTTTTTTTACTCCTTTTTGAGAAAAGCAAAAGAGAGAAGTAAAGATAAAAAATAAAAAAAATATTTTTTTCATATTTATATATTTACAAAAAAGATTATCGCGTTACAATTATTTTGTATGGGGCGCCTTGCTTTGAGTGTTTTTCCATCAAAAAATAAATGCCATTTGCTAGATTTTGAATTTCGATTTTTCTTTCATTTTTTGTGGTTAAACTAAGCTGTTTAATTGTTTGACCAATTTCATTAACCAGTGTAAATTCGATATCTTGATCGGAAGAAATTATAAATTCGCCGGAATTAGGATTTGGATAAATTTTTAATTTAGTTTTACCTATTTCAAATTCTTCTAAATCTGTACATTTGCTAACCGTTATGGTTATTGTTTTTTTAGCAACGCAACCATTTGCTCCCATGCTACTTAATGTATAAACAATTGAAGCCGTTGTGGTTGGGGTTATGTTAATTAGTGAGCCAGTAGAGCCATTACTCCATGTATAGCTGGCCGAGCCGCTTGCTGTATAGGTGGCTTTTTCTCCAACGCAAATAGTTGATTTTCCAGATATTGAAATAGAAGGCGCACTTAAAATTGAGATTGTTGTTATTCCAATTGATTTTTGAGAAGCGCCAGGGCAATAACAAGGCACCATGTGATATGAAACAGTATAAGTTCCTGGCACAGAAGCCGAGCTGGTTATTTGGCCAGTTTGCGGATTTAAACTTAATCCATTCGAAGAGGTGCTAAACGAACCCCCTGATAAAAATCCGACACCTAATATAGGCATCTGAGCTATCGAATTTACACACATATTTGTGTAAGAAAAATTTTGAATCGCCAAGTTATTTGTAAATTTTGCGATATACAAATCTTCAAGGCCAATAAATCCTGAGGTATAAGTTGGGCTGCTTGGGTAAACCAATGGATAAGTTGCAGGGTTAGTAACCCCATTCCATTCGCCACTAAAAAAAACATTTCCTAACTTATCAGCATCTAAAGTCGTTCTAAAGCTATTGCCATCTCCCCCAAACAAAGAAGACCACATCAGAGTTCCTGTATTAGAAAAACGCGCTAAGTATACATTGTTAAAATTTGCATTCACAGAAGAATCAATTGTATTATCAAACATCCCTCCATCACAGGCTTGCTGAAATGGCAAATTTCGAGATTGTGTTGTGAATCCCAAAAAAACATTGCCGCAGGTATCTATGGTTAAATTATCACTTTCAAGATGATTTTCGGCTCTTGTTCCACCAATATAAGTTCCCCATTGCCTTGTGGCGGTATTATCAAATTTTAAAATAAAAACATCTTGTTGTGAACCTGCAAGGCTGCCTTGAAAAAAAGTAGATGCATTTTGAACAGGAAAATTTGTAGAGCTAGTAACTCCAGTAATAAAAATATTACCCAACTTATCGGAGGATAAACTAGTGCCTCTGTCCACAGAATTTCCGCCATAATAGGTTCCCCAAAGCTGATTGCCCATGTTATCAAATTTAAGAATAAAGGCATCCGGCGTAGTTATTAATGAACTTAAAATAGCGCCTTGATAATAAGAAGTGCCCCCTGGATTTAATAAAGGAATGGTATTTACTGAGCTTGTAATTGAACTGCCGGTTATGTAAATACGGCCATTTAAATCAGTTGTTGCGATGAGCGTGGCCGCACCCTTCAAATAGCTAGCCCAAAGCCGATTGCCAGTATTATCAAACTTTACAATAAATCCAGATTGAAAATTTGTGTATGTTGGATCAAAATAAGTGCCGGCATTTTGAACAGGAAAATTTGTAGAAGTGGTTAGGCCAACTAAAAACACATTGCCATTTTGATCAGTTGCTATGGATTGGCTTAAATCCGAACCGCTTCCGCCATATCTTGTGGCCCAAGTTAAATTGCCTAATGCATTAAATTTAGCGATATATGCGTCATTTGCCCCCTCCTGATTTGGCTGAAAATAAGTGCCAGCATTTGTTGATGGAAATAAGGTTGAGGCAGTTGTGCCGCATAAAAAAAGATTCCCCGAATTATCTGTGGCCAAATAATTAGTTGTGCCCCCAATAAAATAAGTAGACCATAGTAAAGTGCCCGTATTATTAAATTTTACAATAAACCCAGTACTTGGTGCGGGGAAAAGCGTAGATTGAAAATAAGTACCCATAGTTAATAAAGGGAAGTTGCTGCTGCCTAAATAGCCACATAAAAAAACATTGCCAGAGGGGTCTGTATCAATGCAATAGGTGCCTTCGTAGCCAGTGCCGCCATAAAAGGTAGACCAGATTAATTGTGGGTCGATTACCAGCGTTTGTTTAAGACTTTTTTCGGAAATATTAAAGCCAATGTGGCTTTCAAAATTTCCATTTTGTTTTTTATTTGAAATAAGTTTAAAACTACTTTCAATTGGATGCTTTGATTCTAAAAAATAACTGTAGGGCGCTTTTTCTAATAAAGAGTTTGATTTGGACTCAATAACTATATTGCCACCTTCATTAATTATTAATTCGTTTTTTGATTTATAAATTAACTCAATCTTTGATGCGTCGGCTCCAGGATGAACCACAAAATCGTATTTAAATCCATTTGCATCAGAATTATATAACACCCAGTCAATACCTTCATAAATATTTTTAATTGTTATTTTCCGGTATTTTTTCACGTGGTAAATTGATTTATCTCCTGGTCCCAATAAAAAATTATAATAAGCAAGGCCAGTATCTTCTTTAATAATGTTTTCTTTTTTTATCGAAGCCCCAGATAAATTTAAATCAATACGCTCGTAATTTATTTTTATACTTTCTTCTTCAGTAATACCTAACTTTTCTTCTCTTCTTTTTTCTCGTTTACTTTTTTCAACCTCTACATAATTTAAAAAAACATAGGATAGGCCAGTTTTTGTAATATACAAATCTAAGCCTGGCGCTTCGGCTTTAAAAAAAACATTTTCTGCAGGTTTGTTATCGGAGTCCATAATTTGACCCATATTTTCTAAAAACTCAACCGCCTGATGGCTTAAAAGCGAAGTCGTTTTTTTTAAAAGTTGTTTAGATTTTGTTGAGTTAGTTTTAGGTGTAAAATCTTTATTTGTACCATAGAAGCTATTGGCTACAAAGCAAAAATAAAAAAACAACAAAAAAATTTTTAATATTTTTATAGTATAAATTTTGTTCATTATGTCTTAATAGTTATAGATTTAATGCTCTTAACTTTAAAGATAGCCATTATTCGTTAAAAACAATTTTTTTGATTATTTTAATATTTGGTTTTAAAATTTTATAGTTTTAATTTTTTTGTATCTTTGCGATCAGTTCTTTAAAATACTTATTAAGAAAAGCTGAGGGATACGCCCTAAGACGCTTTACCAACCCTTAACTAGTTATATTAAAAGAAGTAATCAAACAAAGTTTGAAAATCATCTTTTATAAAATTTATAACTAATGAGAAGGTGGAAATTCGTTTCGATAATAATCGAAAAAAATAAGTCAGAAACAATTAGTTTATCAAATTTAATATGCACTAATCCCTTCTGATTAAAACGGAAGGGTTTTTTATTTTATATATGACAACAATACAACAAGAGTTAGAAAAGCGTGTTTTAGTTATTGATGGTGCAATGGGCAGCATGATCCAACAATACAAATTAACCGAAAAAGATTTTAGAGGCAAGCGTTTTTCAGATTGGCACAAAGATTTGCAAGGAAATAATGACCTGCTATCTATCACCCAGCCTCAAATTATAAAAACAATACATAAAGAGTATTTAAAAGCAGGCGCTGATATTATTGAAACAAATACGTTTAGCGATACTAAAATTGCGATGGCCGATTACGACATGCAGGAATTTGTTTACGAATTAAATTTTGAATCTGCTAAACTAGCTAAAGCCGCAATTTTAGAATATAAAGACGAATTTCCTGAATTTGCCCATATTCCAAAGTTTGTTGCCGGCGCCATTGGGCCAACCAACCGAACGCTATCTTTATCGCCCAATGTAAACGACCCAGGTTATAGAGCCATAACTTTTGATGAATTAGTTGAGGCATATACTGAGCAAGTTCGTGGTTTAATTGACGGAGGCGCAGATTTATTATTAATCGAAACTATTTTTGATACACTCAACGCTAAAGCTGCATTATTTGCAATACAAAATTATTGTGAAAGTATTAATATAAAAATGCCGGTGATGGTTTCGGGAACTATTACCGATGCTAGCGGAAGAACTTTATCTGGTCAAACTACCGAAGCTTTTTTAAATTCTGTTTCGCACGTTGATTTATTAAGCGTTGGCTTAAATTGCGCATTAGGCGCAAAAGACATGAGGCCTTATTTAGAGGAGCTTTCAAATAAAGCACCTTTTTATGTGAGCGCTTATCCAAATGCGGGCTTGCCAAATCAGTTTGGCGAATACGATCAAGATGCGCACGAGATGGGCCACCAAATCGAAGAATTTTTAAAAGCAGGGTTTTTGAATATTGTAGGAGGATGTTGTGGCACAACCCCAGCTCATATAAAACGCATTGCCGAAATTGCAAAAAATGCAATTCCACGAAAAAAGCCAAGCGCCGATACCATAATGCATTTAAGCGGATTAGAACCATTTTCTCTAACGCCCGAAAGCAACTTTTTAAATGTAGGAGAACGAACAAATGTAACGGGATCAAAAAAATTTCTGCGATTAATTAAAGAAGGAAATTATGAAGAGGCCCTTTCAATTGCAAAAGATCAGGTTGATGGAGGCGCGCAGGTTATTGATGTGAATATGGATGAAGGCATGTTAGACGGAGAATTAGCAATGACCACTTTTTTAAATTTAATTGCTTCTGAACCTGATATTTCGCGAGTACCTATAATGATAGACTCTTCAAAGTGGACGGTAATTGAAGCTGGATTAAAATGTGTACAAGGAAAAGCCATCGTAAATTCGATTTCATTAAAAGAAGGCGAACTTAAATTTATTGAACAAGCCCATAAAATAAAACAATATGGCGCGGCTGTAATTATTATGGCGTTTGATGAAGTAGGGCAGGCCGATACGTTTCAGCGCAGAAAAGATATTTGCCGCCGCGCATACGACATTTTAGTAAACAAAGTGCATTTTCCGCCACAAGACATTATTTTTGATCCAAATATTTTTCCTGTTGCAACAGGAATGGAAGAGCACCGTTTAAATGCCGTAGATTTTTTTAATTCAACAAAATGGATAAAAGAAAATTTACCTTATGCAAAAGTAAGCGGTGGCGTAAGTAATGTTTCTTTTTCTTTTAGAGGCAATGATCATGTAAGAGAGGCAATACACTCAGCATTTTTATTTCACGCGATTAAACACGGCATGGATATGGGGATTGTAAACCCAGCTCAATTGGAAGTTTACGATAATATCGAAAAAACATTGTTAGAATTGGTTGAAGATGTTTTATTAAACAGAAGAGATGATGCAACCGAACGTTTAGTTGAACATGCCGAATCTTTAAAAGGAATTACTAAAGAAAAAACTGAAAAAGACGAAGAGTGGAGAAAAGGTACCGTTGAAGAAAGATTGAGTTTTTCCCTTGTTAAAGGCTTGGTAGAATACATTGATGTTGATACGGAAGAGGCGCGACTTAAATTAGGTAGGCCGTTACATGTTATTGAAGGGCCATTAATGGATGGAATGAACATTGTTGGCGATTTGTTTGGCAGCGGAAAAATGTTTTTACCTCAAGTAGTAAAAAGCGCCAGGGTAATGAAAAAAGCCGTTGCCTATTTAGAGCCTTTTTTATTGGAGGAAAAGAAGAACAGCCTATCCCTATCCCTTTCCGAAGGAAAGGGGACAGAACTTGGCTATGAGTGGGCTGACCCGCAATACTACACTCTATTAAAAGATTTTGCTAAAAATCATAGAGCTAATCCAACTCAAGCAGAATCAATTTTGTGGGACTATCTTAAATCAAAAAAACTCGAGAATTATAAATTTAGGAGGCAGCATATAATTGGAAAATATATTACAGATTTTGTTTGTTTAAAGAAGAGATTAGTTATTGAAATAGACGGCTTGATTCATCAATTGCCGGAAATAAAGGAAAAAGATGAATTTCGTCAATCTTGGTTAGAGTCAATTGGATTTACTGTTTTGCGATTTACGAATGATGAAGTACTAGCAGATATTGATGCTGTTTTAAATCAGGTACAAAAAACCTTACATAACCAAAAAGACTATAACGAGCAAAGAAGTGCGGAAGAAGTTCCCCCTTCGGGGGCCAGGGGGCGTGGGAAGATTCTTTTGGCAACGGTTAAAGGTGATGTGCATGATATTGGTAAAAATATTGTTGGCGTAGTTTTGGCTTGTAATAATTATGAAATTATTGATTTAGGCGTAATGATTTCTTGTGATAAAATTTTAGAAGAAGCTAAAAAACATCAGGTAGATATTATCGGCTTAAGTGGTTTAATTACTCCTTCCTTAGACGAAATGGTTCATGTGGCCAAAGAAATGGAGCGTTTAAACTTTAAACTTCCTTTATTAATTGGAGGAGCCACAACTTCAAAAGTACATACCGCCGTTAAAATAGCGCCAAACTATTCGGGCCCGGTTGTTCATGTAAACGATGCCAGCAAGTCTGTTCCGGTTGCAAGCAGTTTAATTTCAAACGAATTGCGCCAAGGATTTATTGATAAATTAAATATAGATTATGTGCGCGTTCGAGATCAAAACAAAAATGCTCAATCTCAAAATAAATTAATTTCATTAGCCGAAGCGCGTCAAAATAAATTTCAGATAGATTGGGCTAAAACAATTATTACCAAACCTTCTTTTGTTGGAAACAAAGTATTTACTAGTTACGATTTAAAAGAAATTTCAGAATACATAGATTGGACTCCTTTTTTTCACAGTTGGGAAATGAAGGGTTCGTACCCAAAAATATTAACAGATGCAACACGCGGAATTGAAGCAACTAAATTATTTAACGATGCTCAGAGCATGCTTAATAAATTGGTTTCACAAAAATGGTTGCAAGCTAATGCAGTAATAGGAATATATCCTGCAAACACAGTAAACGATGATGATACCGAAGTTTATGATGAAAAAGGAAATGTATTGGCAACATTTTATTCGTTGAGGCAGCAAAGTAAAAAACCTGCAGGGCAGTTTAATTTGGCATTATCTGATTTTATTGCTCCTAAAGGAAAGCAAGATTATATAGGTGCTTTTGCTTTAACTACAGGTATTGGCATTGATGAGCATGTAAAAAAGTTTGAGGACGACCACGACGATTATAGCGCCATTATGTTAAAAGCATTAGCAGATAGATTAGCCGAAGCCTTTGCGGAGTTAATGCACAAAAAAGTACGAACCGAAATTTGGGCATATAATAAAAACGAAACATTAAAAAACGAAGACTTAATAAAAGAAGAATATGACGGAATTCGTCCAGCGCCAGGCTACCCCGCTCAGCCAGATCACACCGAAAAACTAACCATCTGGAAATTATTAGAGGTTGAAAAAAATACCGATATATTTTTAACAGAAAGCCTTGCCATGGTTCCAACTGCTGCTGTTAGCGGTCTTTATATGGCGCATCCGCAATCACATTATTTTGGTTTAGGTAAAATAAATAACGAGCAAGTGCAAAACTACGCCGAACGAAAAAAAATAAAACTTCCAGAGGCTCAAAAATGGTTAGGGCCCGCTATGCTTTAAAAAAATCTAATTATAAACCCTTCATCCCTTCATCTTTTTTAAACAATAACTTGGTATTTAATTTCAAATGGTATCTTTGTTATTATTTACATCATGAGCCAGTTAAAACCAATTAAAAGTGCTTTAATATCTGTGTATTACAAAGATAATTTAGAGCCAATTATAAAAAAATTACACAGTTTAAATGTAAAATTATATAGCACCGGCGGCACCTTTTCTTTTATCGAAAGTTTAAAAATTCCGGTAACAGCAGTAGAGGCCATAACAAATTATCCTGAAATTTTTGGTGGCCGTGTAAAAACTTTGCATCCTGTTATTTTTGGTGGCATTTTAAATCGCCGCGAAAACACCTCTGATCAAAAAGAAAAAGCCCAACACCACATCCCTGATATTGATTTGGTTATTGTTGATTTGTATCCCTTTGAAGCAACTGTTGCGGCAAAAGCCTCAGAGCAAGACACCATTGAAAAAATTGATATTGGAGGCATTTCTTTAATACGTGCAGCTGCTAAAAATTATAATGATGTGTTAATTGTTTCATCAAGTAGTGATTATGGCCACTTACAAAATTTATTAGAAACAAAAAATGGCTCAAGCGATATTGTAGACCGAAAACAGTTTGCCGCCAAAGCCTTTGCTACAAGTTCGCATTACGATACCGCAATTTTTAATTATTTTAACCAAAGCGAGCAATTGCCAATTTTTAAACAAAGCGTTCAAAAAAGTGAGGCCCTCCGTTATGGCGAAAACCCCCATCAAAAAGGTGTTTTTTATGGCGACTTAGATTTAATGTTTACTAAATTAAATGGCAAAGAATTATCATACAATAATTTATTAGATGTTGATGCTGCTGTAAATTTATTATCAGATTTTACTGCACCAACATTTGCTATTTTAAAACACAATAACGCATGTGGCCTTGCCTCTCGAGACACAATTTATCAAGCTTACCTAACTGCTTTGTCCTGCGACCCAGTTTCGGCATTTGGAGGCATTTTAATTGCTAACCGGGCCATTGATTTAGAAACAGCAATTGAAATAAATAAATTATTTTGCGAAGTGATTATTGCCCCTTCTTATCAAGCCGAAGCTTTAGAAATTTTAAAATCAAAAGTGAATCGAATAGTTTTAATTCAAAATAAAGTTGAGTTACCAAAAACATCATTTCGTAATTTATTAAATGGCGTAATTGCGCAAGACAAAGATTTAAAATCAGAAACAGAAGCAGATTTAAAAACAGTAACAACTATTTCGCCCACCGATAGCCAACTAGCAGATTTATTATTTGCTAATAAATTGGTAAAGCACACCAAATCAAACACCATTGTGTTTGCTAAAAATGCGCAGTTAATTGCAAGTGGCACAGGGCAAACCTCGCGAGTAGACGCATTAAAACAAGCCATAGTAAAAGCGCACAATTTCGGCTTTGATTTAAATGGCGCGGTAATGGCCAGCGATGCGTTTTTTCCATTTCCTGATTGTGTTGAACTTGCAAATGGAGTGGGGATAAAGGCGGTAATTCAGCCTGGAGGCTCTATAAAAGATAAAGAAAGCATTGCTTATTGTAATGCCCATGGCATGGCCATGGTTACCACTGGCATTCGTCATTTTAAACATTAGGATTTAGTAGAATAAAAAATAGTTTGGAATAATTAATCACGATTTAAAAACTGATTAAATTTTTAATATCTTTATTAATATAACTTAAACATATGAAAATTTTTATCTCAGCATTTTTGTTTTTATTTATTTTAAATTCCTTTTCTCAAACGGCACCAGTTAAAACAACTTTTATAATAAAAAAACAAGCCGTTACAAATTACGATTCGATAAAAAAAGATTATAGCCCATCTATTTTAATAAAAGAGATGCCAGTGCAAGGGCCAAAAAAAAAAGAGATTTACGCCTATCCCGAACAACAAAATAAATCGTTAAGTTCAACAAACATAGCCCTTCCTTCACTAGTATTAGGAAAAAACTTTTTTGGTAATGGGTTTAATTTTGGCACCCCAAACGATAACGATATGGCTATTTCTGATTCGGGCATTGTGGTTTCGGTAATTAATAAAAGTATTTTTATAAGAAATACTAAAACAAATATTACCTTGCCCGGAAAGTCGCTGGCCGCTTTTACAACACCAATAAACAATAGGCACGAAGAGTTTGATCCTAAAGTAATGTACGATCCGCGATCGGATAAATTTGTTTTGGTTTGTTTAGTGGGCTATGTTGATTCGACTAGCAAAATAATAGTTGGTTTTTCGCAAACCAACAGCCCTAATGGCAATTGGAATTTATATGCTTTGCCGGGCAACCCGTTAAATAATAATTTGTGGTCAGATTATCCAATGATAGGAATGACAGAAAAAGAATTTTTTTTAAGTATAAATTTGCTTACCAACAACAGTTCTTGGCAAACGGGTTTTGTTGAAACTTTAGTTTGGCAAATGAAAAAAGACAGTGGATATGCAGGTCTGCCTATACATGCAACCCTTCATTCAAACATAAAATTTAATGGTAAGGCCATTCGCAATTTATGTCCGGCTAAAGGAGGCAAAAAACTTCATTCGCCTAATATGTATTTTATTTCAAACAGAAATTTAGCCAATCAAAACGACACTGTTTTTTTAGTAAATGTAACTGATACGATAGGCTCGCCTTCAAACACGGTAACAACAAAAGCCTTAATAAGTAATCAAACGTATTACATGCCTCCAGATGGCCGACAGCCCATAGCAACCGAATCTTTAGCAACTAACGACGCCAGAAATTTAGGAGCTTTTTATGAGAACAATATTATTCAATACGTTCACAACACAAATAACCCCGCCAATAATCATTCTACAATTTATTACGGCGTAATTTCGAATCCACAATCTGCACAACCATCTGTTGCAGGATATATTATGCCAAACGACAGCATGGATTTTGCTTACCCAAATATATCATATGCAGGCAATTCGCCTACAGACAATACTTCAATAATTTCTTTTGATCACAGTTCGGATAAAGTTTTTCCGGGATGCTCGGCTATTCGCGCCGATGGAACAGGAAATTTTTCGGATGTTTTAAGAATTCGTAATGGAGTAAACTATATCAATTTATTAAATAGTGGTCAAGAAAGATGGGGAGATTATTCGGGTTCGCAAAGAAAATATAATGGCAATGGTGTTGTTTGGATGAGTGGATACTATGCTTGTATTGGAGGCTCAAGCTACCCAAAAGCACATGCCGCATGGGTTGCAGAATTAAAATTAGATAGCCTCTCAATTTCCGACACGGCTGTGTCTTATGTAAATATTAAAAACGAGAGAAATAACTTGGAACAGTCGATGGTTTATCCCAACCCTAGCCATCAAATTTTTAGTTTAGACATTTCTTTGGCAAACCCTGAATATCTTAACTTTCAATTGCTAGATGCACAAGGAAAATTAGTTGAGGTTCTTTTAAGCGATTGGGTAAAGGGAAAAGAAAATCAGTTTAGTTTTTCAACAAAAGATTTAGTCGTGGGTATTTACTTTTTAAAAATAACAGGGAATTATAAAACTAATCTTATAAAAAAGATAATCGTTAATTAATTTTTTAATCAAGAAAATTAGCAGAATTTTTTATTCAACACGAACAAGATTTAATTCTTTGTGAGGATTAATAACCATCGGAAATTTTTCTATTTTAACCGAACTACTGTCTAAGCCAAATGCTCGAGCTTCACTTAAACTAAATCGGTTTAAAGTAAAGTAAAATTTTAAGATTAAATTATCGAAAAAGGGCAGGTCATTTTCATAAGACAAGAATTTTTCTAAGACCACAAATTTAAAATCTCCAATAACATTGTTTCTATTAAGCGATTCATAGCGGCTGGTAATATCTACTTCTTTATTTTTAACCAAATCAGCAACCACTCTTCTAAACATTAAATTAACTCGAGGTGCAATTCTAAATCCAATTTTAAAATCAACGCGAATAATATTTTCAGCTTCAATATGGGTTACTTTATATTCCATTTTGTAGGGCTCATCCATTACATCGACGTGAACAAACCAGTATATATCTGCTTTTTTAGGTCTTTTTTGTAAAATAGAATAAATAATTTTCGATTCAATTTCTAATGGATTATTTGCGCTAGTCATATAAACTAAATGGGTAGCATATTTTTGAATTGTATTGTCGGTACTTAAGTCACAAAGCATTTGAGTATAATTTTTGAGGGGAACCAAGTCGGTATACCTTTGCCTAATTAGTTTTGCCATATACCAACAGCCCATTAATGATGCTAAAATTAAAGCAATAACCAATGTAATATAACCACCTTTAGGGAATTTTTCTAAATTAGCAATTAAGAAAGCGCCTTCTACAACAATATAAACAACAATAAAAGTGTTTAAAAACCAAAGTGGATATTTTTTGAGGCGCATAAAAAATGCGAGTAATCGCGAGGACATAATCATGCCCAAAATAATTGTTAAACCATAAGCGGCCTCCATGTTTTTAGATTCTTTAAAAAATAAAACAATGCTAATGCATCCAAAATATAAAATCCAATTAATAGAAGAAATATACATTTGTCCTTTTAATTCTGTAGGGTATTTAATTCCAACTTTTGGCCAAAAGTTTAATCGCATGGCCTCATTAATTAAGGTAAACGAGCCACTAATTAATGCTTGAGAAGCAACAACTGTTGCAATGGTGGCAATGCCAATTCCGACTGGTAAAAACCAATCTGGCATAATAGAATAAAAAGGATTAGCGCCTTTTAAATATGTACCATTCTTTGAAACAAGCCAAGCGGTTTGCCCCATATAATTAAGCACCAACATTACTTTTACAAAAATCCAACTGCGACGAATGTTATTACGGCCGCAATGCCCCATGTCGGAGTATAGCGCCTCGGCTCCGGTTGTACATAAAAAAACAGAACCTAATACCCAAAATCCACCGGGATGATTAACTAATAATTTAATTCCGTAATATGGGTTTAATGCCTTTAAAACGGTGTAATCGTGAGACAGGCCGATAAGGCCCATAACGCCTAATGTAAGAAACCAAACCAACATAACCGGACCAAAAAAACGGCCAATAAATTTGGATCCAAATTGCTGAATAAAAAACAGGCCAGTAATAATTGTTATTACAATTGGAATGGTAGGAATATGACTGAAACGAGGAATTAATGTTAATCCTTCAACAGCAGAAGCCACGGAAATAGGGGGAGTAATAATGCCTTCTCCTAATATGCAACAGCCACCAATTATGGCGGGCCAAATTAACCATTTTCGTTTTGCTTTTTTTATTAAGGCGTAAAGAGAAAAAATACCACCCTCCCCATTGTTATCAGCCTTTAATGTAAAAATAACATATTTGATGGTGGTTTGTAAAGTTAATGTCCAAAAAACCAGCGACATTCCTCCAATCATCATTTCGCCATCAATCGGCTTATCGCCAACAATAGCTTTCATTACATAGAGTGGCGATGTGCCAATGTCTCCATAAATAATACCAAGAGTTAAGAGTAAGCCAGCAAAAGTTATTTTTTCAAAATTACTGTTATGAGAATTTCCCATTTTGTTTTGGGTTATTTTATAAAGGATAAAAGTAATATAAAATAATATTGTTCTACGAAAAAAAATAAAAAAAATGATAATAAATATCTTAACTTTTTTCTCGTGATCAAGTTAAACGAAATATTAGAAAAACCTTACAGCAATAATTGTCTATTCTTTTAAAATTTTTAAAGTTTGAGAGCTTTCTTTTTTAGAGTTTAGTTTTAAATAATAAGTTCCAGCGCTTAGCGATGAAATATTAAGTTTAAAATCAGCTTTTTCTTTTGTAAAACTTGCGTTTTCTTTTAAAATTAATTTACCAGTGGCATCCAATAACTCAACGGCTACATTTAATTCTTTTTGGGCATTTATTTTTAAAGTAATAAAATCGCTAACTGGATTGGGATATACATTAAAACTAGAATTATTTGCCGATAATTCTAATACTCCCAAACAATTAATAATTGTTACTTCAACTGTTTGAGAAGAAACGCAACCATTGTTAGAGCTAGATACCGTGTAAGTAAAATTTATACCAAAAGTGTAGGTTGCAGAGGCATTATTGCCGCCAAAATTACTCCAGGTATAAGTGTTGGCACCAGAGGCAGTTATTGTTACTGGGTCTTGATCGCAAGAACTGATGTTATTGCTTGATAAAACAAGTGTTGGTGTATTAGAAACTAAAATTGTTTTAGTAATTATGGCCCCCTGTCCAAAGCTGTTCCCCGAAACTAGAGAAATGGTATAAATGCCGGCATTAGAAAAAGTGAGAGTGGGCGATTGAACGGATGAAGAATTAAATACAACGCCGGCCATAGGGCTAATCGTCCAGTTCCAATTGCTTGGAGTATTAGAAGAGTTATCAATTAAAGTTTTTGGAGAACCAACACACATGCTGCCAGCGAATGAAAAATCAGAAACTGGGGCGGCGGAAACCGGAACAACATCTGCAGCATAAACGCCACGACCAAATGTGGCCGCATAAATTGTGCCCGGCGAAGCGGGGCTCATTTCCAGATCCATTACTGCAGTATTTGGTAAGCCAGCATTGTAAAGAGTCCAAGAAGAGGATGAATTATCTTTATAATAAATACCCACATCCATTCCAATATAAATGCGGTTGTTTGAGCCTGGCTCGTAAACCGAACAGTTGGCAGGTAAGTTAGGCAGGTTTGAACTAACGTTAATCCAAGAAGTGCCACCGTTAATAGTTTGATAAACCTTTTGCCCTGCAGAATAATCGCCTTTTGTAACCCATGCGTTGTTTGGATCGGTAGGATTAATAGTAATAAATGTAGGGTTGCCTGGGAAAGTACCCGAAGCATTAGTCCAAGTTAATCCACCATCAGTAGTTTTACGAATGGAGCCCGAGTATAAAACATAAATTACTTGATTATTAGAAGGAGCAATAGCAAACTCAATTATAGAACCTGTACCTCCGGTAGTTCCCATTTGAGTCCAATTTGTACCATTATTTGTCGATTTAAACATTTGCTGCCTTCCTCCGTATATTATACTAGCCACTGGATCTTGTTTCCAAGGAGTTACCCAAGCCCCGGTGCCTGTTATGCCTGATGTTATGCCTGTCCAACTTGCGCCACCATTAGTAGATCTGTTAAAGCTTCCATTGTATTGTTCGGCATACATGATGTTATTATTAGTTCTGTCAATAAAACAATCCATGCCGTCGCCACTTAAACTTGCAATATAATTTGCTCCATTTTTAATGTTAGACCCATTATCTTGATGCCCAGTAATCCATAAATTAGGCGTAAGAGCAGAGAGGCCAATTTTATAAATTTGAGCAATGTTTCTTTGAGCGGTAATGTCTATCCATGAATTACCAGAGTAATAAAATATACCACCATCGTTACTAGAATAAAGGCGTCCATTAGGCGCATATTCCAATTCGTGAATATCAGCATGAACGTAGGTTGAAGCGCTACCTATCCAGCAGCCAATATTTGTCCAAGAAGTGCCATCATTTGTAGACCTCCAAACATTTACACCTCCAACAACAATTTCGTTTGAATTAGTTGGCGAGGCAGCAATTGCTAAGTCATACCAGCCCTGCCCTTGACCAGTAGAATTTCCCGAGCAAGAGTTGCCTATAATATTTGGCGAAGTAGAGGCCGTAGTAAAATTTACCCCACTATCTGACGAACGATAAACACCTAAAAATTGGCTATCGGCACTTTTGCTTGCCAACACATAAACATTATTAGGGTTTATAGGAGTAACGGCAATTTGCATTCGGTTAGAGCCAGAAATTGGAATGCCTGAGGAAATTGTTGTAAAGCTTGAGCCGCCATTTGTAGAGCGAGAAAACACTGTGCCAGATGCATAAACAATATTTGGATTTGTGGGATGGTATTTTAAATCCCAAGTCAAACTAGAATTAATTGCAATAAAAGAAAGGCCGCCATTAATACTTTTATAAATACCTACACTTGTTGCAACTAAAATTACTTGAGAGTTGCTTGGGTCGATAAGCACCTTACTAATCACCCTATTTTGAGAAACAGAAAAGGTTAAACCACAAGCAACCCAAGAGATGCCACCATCGGTAGTTTTTAATAATCCGCCAGAAGGAGAAGGAGTCCCAGAATTAAGATCATCGGCGCCACCTGTTGCTAAATACATAACCAGGGTATTTGTTGGATCGATTGCAAGATCAGAAACAGCAGTTACTGGTAAATTGTCAGTATTAGTAGACCATGAAGTTCCGCCATTTGTAGATTTCCATAAGCCGCCGCCAGCAGCACCTGCAAAAATAGTGATCGTATTGCTTGGCATAAAAGTTAAAAAATTGTCGCGCCCTGCTTTTCTGGCAAAGCCACCTACTAATCCAGTTGGCGCGCCCATAGGACCAACCGGAACCCATGTAGCAGAAGTTGGAGCGGCAGCCTGCATGAAGTTATCGCTTGTATTTATATTATTTTCTATTAAGAAATCAGTATAATTTTTTGATAATTGAGCCAACACAGATAAGTCTCCGCTGGGATAAACTCGAGGGCCAACAAAATATTCCCAACGTTTAAAAGCCTTATATCCTGTGCTTTTTATGGTTATGTCTTTACCTTCAAACGATTTATAAAATTCTTTTTGTATTTCATAAAAATTTGCGTTTGGTTTTGAGGCCATTTCTACCCACTTTTGAGCATGAAAGCTTGTTGAGGTTAAAATAGATAGGATAACGATTATTGTTTTTTTCATTTTTGGAAATATTTATTTTAATAACATCCTAAGGTACTTAATAGTTTATTTTCTTGCAATGTTTTTTTATAATTTTTTTGATCAGGCCAAATAAAAAATTAATATAAAGGAGCAATAAAAAACGATTAAATTTGATTATGCAAATATTAAAAAAAGGAAGCGTAGCAATTATTTTGTTTGGGGCCTTAATTGCCAACTCACAAAAAAAAGCAGTAAATTTTCAAATTAATTATAGGCAGTCTTATTGCGGAGGAGCAAGGCCTTCAGATGAAATAATGGCCGATTTAAATAAACCAACCCCTTATCGTTTTCAAACAATAATTTTCGTTTCTTCTAAAGGGAAAGTAGATTCAATAAAAACAACAGAAAACGGAGATATTAAAATTAAGTTAAGGGTAGGCAAGTATAAAGTATACGAGGCCTGGCGTTATTATAAAAAAATACCAACAGGTTTTTCGAGAGAAGATTTTGACCTTGTTTGTTTACAAGCGGAATGGAAAAAAGAGGTAAAAGAAATAATTGTAACAACAAAAGATATAAAAGTTATAGATAAAAATGAGATTATTTATACTTGCCCCTGGAACGTTTCTTGTATTTTGGATTCTCGAAGGCCCCCAGCAGCGGAATGAATTAATTCTTAAAAAAAACTTTAAACGCCGATTTAATGAAAACTAATTTTTCTACTGAGTTCATTATTTTAAGGTCTTTAATAAAGGTAGTTTCTTCATTTAAAAAGGCCAATAAATTAATTGGCAAGTTTTTTTTAAATAAATCAACAAAAATTTTTTTCGGAGAAGTTTTTTTATTATTAATTACATTTAATAAGACCGAATCGTAAAAAAGGTATTTTTTAGAACGGCTTGGAGCAATTATTTTGTTCGCATTTTTTTCTAATTGATAAATAATATCTTGACAATTTTTTTGAATAAAATAAAACGTAAACCCAGTACTGGGCTTGCTGCTTCCGCCTGCAGTGCCGACATTAATAACATTCTTGCCAAAGTTATTTATAAATTTACTTTCGGCCATGGGTATTGAGCCCTTTTCAGTTTCAATAATGCGATAATCTTTTATAGATAAATTATTTTTTATATAATTATTTAATTCATGATTGTACTCATCATCATCAATTATATTTGGTGAAAAACCAGTATATTCTATTAAAGCCCTGTGTTTACTGTGAGGGATTAAATAAATAAAACGGCAATCGTTTTTTTGTTCGACCGAAAAGTCCATAAATACAGGATTGTTTAGATCAAAAACATAATCGGGCGCTTCAATAAGCCAACCTTTAAAATGCTGAAGATAATTAATGTGATTAGATTTAATTTGTTGAGTTCGAAGCGCGCTGTTAAAAATAAATTTAGATTGATAAGTTTGATTAGAGCAAGTTAAAATCCCAAGATCATTTTCGCTTTTAATATTAAGAATAGAATCTGTAACAATTTCAAATCTTTTGTCTTTTTTTATGGCATCTATACAATAGGAATAAAAATCTATTCCTTTAATCATACAATAAAAATAGGGGCTTAATTTTATTTTTTTTTCAAAGTCGTTGCTTTTAAAAATAAAAGAATCCCATTTATTAAAAATAATGGAATTATACCAATCATTTTTTTCCTTTGTCCAAAAGCACCAGGTTCTATCATTTATATTTTTTAATTCTTTATCTAATATTAAAATTTTTTCGAATTTTACTTTAGAATTAATCAAATGCATGGCTAAAGAAAGCCCGGCACATCCCATACCAGCAATAATAAAATCGTATGAAATGCGCGAAGACATTTTTAAAAACTATTTATTAGGAAGCTTTAATTTTTTTGCCTCAGTAAAATATTTTGGATTAATAAATAGCATGCCAAAACTTTCGCCATTCTCTTTTCCTATGTGTTTATGATGCATTTTATGAGCCCTTCTTAAGGCTAAAACGTATACATTATTTGATTTAGTTAATAGTTTAAACCTTTGGTGAATTATAATATCATGAACAAAAAAATAAGCTAGTCCATAAAGGGCAATCCCAAAACCTACCCAAGTATACCAGGCGTATCCATTCATCATACCCAACATAATACAGAGCCAGCTAGGGATTGCATACATTAAGAAAAACACATCGTTGCGTTCAAACCAACTCGAATGATTTTTTTTATGATGATCGGAATGGAAAAACCACATAGAGCCATGCATAATAAATTTATGGTTAGCCCAGGCAGAAAATTCTGTTAATGTGAAGGTAATTAAGACGATTACAATGTTTAATAAAATAGTCATAAGAGTGTAAAATTAAAGTTTTTGAAACAAAAAAAGGCAACTAAAAAAAAAGAGTTGTAAAGCAATAATTAGAGCTGCAATTTTAGCATTGCAGTTTAATAAAATTTTAGAAAAGAATAAGCTTGATAAAAAAGAAATACAAAACCAAGCTATATAATTACGCAGCCCAGCGATGCCAGAAGAAAAATACCAAAAGTCAAGTTGGCTTGCTAATTGTTCAATTAAATAATCTATAGCTGTTGTAATAACTGCCGAAAGAATTGATTGGGCCAAGGGATTTTTTAATAATTTAGAACTAATCGAAAAACTAGCAATAATTAACAAGGCCCAGTTTAATGAAATAGTTAAAGGCACGCCAAAAAATTTATAACCCAGTGCATTACCATAATAATAATTTCCAAAAATAAAAGAAGTTTTAATTCCTATTACTTCACAAACAAAACCAAATAAGGCTATGGCAGCAAAGGCTAATACAAATTTTTTGTCCTTAATAGGTTGATAGATAAGAAAAACGAAGCTAGTTAATATTAAGGTAAACGGAGTAAATGGAATAAAAAATTTGGGATTAATAACAAAACCAATTGCGCCAGAAACATAAACTAGAATTAGAAAATAAAGCGAATATTTTTTTAATACAGTTGACATTAGTTTTGATTAGGAAATAAATTAGCTACAATTTTAGCGCTTAATAAACATAATGGAATTCCACCACCTGGATGAACGCTTCCACCAAGAAAAAACAATCCTTTAATAGAACTACTGAAGTTAGCGTGCCGCAAAAAGGCCGAAAACTTATTGTTACTTGCATTACCATAAAGCGAGCCACCCACTGAAGAGGTTTGCATTTCAATTTCATAAGGGTCTAAAACCGCTTCTTCTATGATATAAGACTCTAAGTTGGTCTTTAACATTCTATTGATTTTTGCAAGCACTTGTTTTCTTAATTCTGAGCCATACGTGATAGGTTCTTTTGAAGTGTTATGCGGGGCATTAATCATCACAAACCAATTTTCACAATTTGATGGAGCATCTAATTTACATAATTTAGAGGTAATATTAATATAAATGGTAGGGTCGTGATAAGGCTTTTGTTCATTAAATAAACAATCAAACTCCTCCTTATAATTTTCTGAAAATAAAATATTGTGAACATCTAATTCATTAAATTCTTTATTTATTCCAAAATAAAAAACGTAAGCGCTACTAGATTTTTCTTGACTTAATAATTTTTTAGGTTTAAATTCTTTTGGCAATAAATGCTCGTAAACGGAATGAATATCTATATCACTTAAAACTGAGTCGCAATCATAAGATACCCCATTGCTGGTAAGCCCAACTACTTTGTTGTTTTGTAAATTAATTTTTTCTACATGAGCATTTAATTTAATTTCAATACCTAAACTTAAAGCAAGTTGATGTAAATGTTTGGTAATTTGATGCATTCCGTCTTTTGGCAAAAAGGCCCCAAAACCAAATTCTAAATGTGGTATTATGTTTAACAAGGCTGGCGCTTTGTATGGGTTTGAACCATTGTAAGTGGCGTATCGGTCAAAAATTTGAACTGTTTTCTTATTTTTAAAGGTAATTGCATTTTGATAATGCATGGTTCTAAATAAATTTAGTTTTGGTATACACAAAATGCCCTTGAGGGTTTTAATGTTTAAAAAGTTTTTTATTTTACTAAGGGATTGAGTTAAAAATAAATCGGAAGTAATTTTATAATAAAAAGCGCTTTTTTTAAGGTGATTTAAAACAACAGTTTCATTTTCATTTAGTTTTTCAGATATTTCTTTTGCGAATTCATTAAGTGTGCTCGTTGCTTTTATTTTAGTACCATCTTCAAAAAAATAATGCGTTAAAGTATTTAGTTTTGTGTAGGGCATTAGAGTTAAATTGGGATCGCCTTCGCTTAACTCGTCAATCAAATGCGGCATGGTGAGTAAAGAAGGGCCTTTATCAAAACGGAATGAACCTAATTTTAATTCAGATAATTTGCCACCTAAATAATTGTTTTTTTCAAAAATGGTAACTTGATACCCCTTTTTAGATAGCCGAATTGCAGCCGCCAAACCTGCAATGCCCGAACCAATGATATTTATTTTTTTAATAATATTTTTAGGTATAAAAGTACAATTTCTAAACAATTTTATTTGGAATTTGTTTAAATTTGTAGTCAATGAAAAAGAAAAAAGTTGCCATTATTGGAGCAGGATTTAGCGGTCTTTCGGCCGCTTGCTATTTAGCCAAATGGGGACATGAAGTTACTGTTTACGAAAAGCATAATTCTGTTGGAGGTCGAGCGAGAAGTTATTCAGAAGATGGTTTTTTGTTTGATATGGGGCCAAGCTGGTATTGGATGCCAGATGTATTTGAAAAATTTTTTGGTGATTTCGGAAAAAAAGTATCAGATTATTACAATTTGGTAAGATTAGATCCAGGATATAGAGTGTTTTTTAAGGACGATGGGATAGATGTTCCTGCATCTTTAGAGGAGTTATATGTGCTTTTTGAAAAACACGAACCTGGGAGTAGCAGTAATTTAAAAACTTTTTTATCCGAGGCGGAATACAAATATCAGGTGGGGATTAATCGTTTTGTTTATAAGCCAGGCATTAATATTTCAGAGCTTCTAGATGCTGAATTAGTAAAAGGTATTTTCAGGCTAGACGTATTTAAAAGCATGAGTAAGCACGTTAGAAAACTATTTAAAAATGAAAAATTAATTCAGTTACTTGAATTTCCGGTTTTATTTTTAGGTGCATTGCCTCAAAACACACCGGCTCTTTATAGTTTAATGAATTATGCCGATTTAGTTTTAGGTACCTGGTATCCAATGGGAGGGATGCAAAAAATATCAGAAGGGATGTATAAATTAGCATTAGAATTGGGTGTTAAATTTGAAACAGAATCAGATGTAACTAAAATAAATGTAGATCAGAAGCTAGCAAAAAGCATTTCTTTTAATTCAAAAAATACAACTGAATTTGAAGCAGTTATTTCTTCGGCAGACTATCATTTTACCGAACAAAAATTATTAGACGAAGCTTATCGTAATTATAGCGAGTCTTATTGGAAAAGCAGAAAAATGGCGCCAAGCTGCTTGATTTATTATATAGGTTTAAAAGAAAAAATCCCAAATTTATTGCATCATAATTTGTTTTTTGATGCAAATTTCGAAAATCATTCCAATCAAATATATGCAAACCCACAGTGGCCAAAAAACCCCTTGTTTTATATTTGCTGCCCAAGTAAAACAGATTATTCTGTTGCTCCACCTGAGCATGAGAATCTCTTTATTTTAATACCCATTGCCCCCGATTTAAAAGATAATCAAGAAATTAGAGACCATTATTTTAAAATAGTAGTGGATAGAATAAAATTTAAAACAGGAACAGACATCACCAGCTCCATGGTTTATTTTAAAAGTTATGCGCCAAGCAATTTTATTCAGGATTATAATGCTTTTAAAGGCAATGCTTACGGCCTAGCAAACACATTATTACAAACGGCCCACCTTAAACCAGCCATTAAAAATAAAAAAGTTAAAAATTTATTTTATACAGGCCAACTAACCGTTCCAGGCCCAGGGGTTCCGCCCTCAATTATTTCCGGAAAATTAGTAGCCGATCAGGTTTTAAACTATTTTAAAAATTAATTGTTAATAATAAGATTAATCAGAATATAGAGTTTATATGAAAGAGTTATTTGATGAGGTTTCTATTAAAACAAGTAAAATTGTAACTAAAAAATACAGCACTTCTTTTAGTTTAGGAATTCGATTTTTAAATAAAAATTTTAGAAATTCTATTTATAGCATTTATGGTTTTGTAAGATTTGCAGACGAAATTGTGGATAGTTTTCACAAATACGACAAGCAGATCTTGTTATCAGAATTTACTCGCGACACCCATTTAAGCATCGAGAGAAAAATTAGTTTAAACCCAATTTTAAATAGTTTTCAAGCTGTTGTAAATAAATATAACATCGAAAAAGACTTAATAGATTCTTTTTTAAGCAGCATGGAAATGGACTTAAATAAAAAAGAGCACTCCGAAGAAAGCTATAAAAAATACATTTTGGGTAGCGCCGAGGCCGTAGGATTAATGTGTTTAAGGGTTTTTACTGAAAATAATAATGGACTATACAATGAGCTTAAGCCCTATGCAATGTCTTTGGGAGCAGCTTTTCAAAAAATAAATTTTTTAAGAGATTTGAATGCAGATTATATTGGAATGGGCAGAATTTATTTTCCTAATATCAATATTGAGGAGTTAAATCAAGAAACCAAGCTTGATATAGAAAACGATATAGAATTAGATTTTGAAGAAGGCCTTATAGGCATTCGCAAGCTCCCTAAAAAATCGCGCTTTGGTGTATATGTTGCTTATATCTATTATCGCAGCTTATTTAATAAAATAAAAAAATTACAACCACAATCTATATTAGAGGAGCGAATTCGGATACCAAACGCTCAAAAAATGGTTTTATTTGCCGGAAGTTATTTGCGTAATAGTTTAAATTTATTGTGATAAATTTTTTTATAATCAACCTTTCTTTTTTTACTTTTTATTTAAGTCCAGATTTAAATAAATTGAGAAATTTATTTCCTCTTATAAATAAAAACGAAAGTTATGCAGTTGCTTTATTAAATAGTTCTAATAATATCAAAACAATTTCTGCGCCACTTAATAATGCCTATCAAGCAGCTGCCCAAATGGCGCTTGCTAAATATAAATTTAATCCCATTAGTAAATTATCGGAGTTTAATCAAGCAAAAATAAAACTAAACGATTGCGTTAAGAAAGATAGCCTAAACTTGGAGATTCGTTACATTAGACTAGCGATTCAAGAGCACGTCCCTGCTATTCTAAACTATTATAAAAACATTGATCCAGATAAAAAGTTTATCATTCAAAACCTACATAGTTTAAAACAAATAGATCCGACTCTTTTTACAATCATAAATAATTATTTGCGTTTAAGAGGCTATTTTATTGGCGCTAAAAAATAAAAGGTAAATCCAAAAATAAATTCTTATTCTTTTCTAAATTAGGGGGCATAAATTTATCCACAGAGCCTTAAATTCGTTATATTTCTTGTAAATTTAATTTCCCTTATAAATAGTTATCAAATAATATTGATAAATCATATTTTAAAAATTTAAAGGAGAAAAGAAAATCATGATAACTAAACAAACTGAAAAAAAATTATTTTTATTAGACGCTCTCGCTTTAATATATAGAGCATATTTCGCTTTTAGCAACAACCCACGTATTAATTCAAAAGGATTTAACACCTCGGCTATTTTTGGCTTTACAAATACCTTATTAGAAATTTTAAATAAAGAAAAGCCAAGCCACATCGCAGTTGTTTTTGATGTTGAAGGCCCTACTCAAAGGCATATAGAATTTGAATCATATAAAGCGAATCGCGAAGAAATGCCCGAAGATTTAAGAAAATCTATCCCCATTATCGTAGAATTAATAAAAGGATTTAATATAGAAGTATATGGGATTACTGGTTTTGAAGCCGACGATGTAATCGGAACTCTCGCCATTAAAGCCGAAAAAGCCGGGTTCACAACCTATATGATGACCCCCGACAAAGATTATGGTCAACTGGTCGACACAAATACATTTATTTATAAACCTGCCCGCTTAGGCAATGGCGCCGAAATACTTGGTACAGAAGAAATTTGTAAAAAATGGGAAATAAAATCTGTTTCTCAATTAATTGATATTTTAGGATTAATGGGCGATAAAGCCGATAATATTCCTGGCATTCCAGGAGTTGGAGAAAAAACTGCGATTCAATTAATAAAAGATTTTGGTAGCATCGAAAATATTTTACAAAACACACATCAATTAAAAGGGAAGCTTAAAGAAAAAGTCGAAATTAATAAAGAGATGGCCATTCAGTCTAAAAGATTAGCCACAATTATTTTAGATTGCCCGATTGAACTAGAAGAAGAAAAATTAGCAATAAAAAAATTAAATAAACCCGCCTTATTAGAAATTTTTAAAGAATTAGAGTTTAGAGGTTTCGCACAAAAACTTTTAAACGAAGATACTGGTTTTAATGAAACGAAGAGCGTTGAAAAACCAAAACCACAAAATGCTCAAACCGATTTGTTTAATAGCCCAGATTTATTTTCGCAGGACATAGAAAATAATTCACCAAAAGAAATAGCTGCTAATTTTAAAACCATAAATGAGCTTAGTCATATTTACGAACTAATCGATTCAACTGAAAAAATAATTAATTTAATAGCTCTTTTAAAACAACATCACGAATTTTGTTTTGATACCGAAACCACTTCACTTAATACCTTAAATGCAGAATTAGTTGGATTTTCTTTTTCGGTAAAAGAACACGAAGCATATTATGTTCCTATCAATGAAAGTAAAGCATTAGCCTTAGAACAAATAAATTTATTTAAACCCTTGTTCGAAGACGAAACAAAAACACTAATAGGCCAAAATATTAAATATGATTATCAAGTTTTAAAAAACTATGGCATTGATATTAAAAATAAATTATTTGATACCATGGTTGCCCATTTTTTAATAATGCCCGATATGAGGCATAACATGGACTTATTGGCACAAACGTATTTAAATTATTCTCCAGTAAGCATTAGCACTTTAATTGGAAAAAAAGGCAGCGATCAATTAAGCATGCGCTCGGTTGATATAAATTTGATTAAAGATTATGCCGCCGAAGATGCAGACATTACCTTGCAACTGAAAAATAATTTTGTCCCAAAACTTATCGAACACGAACTTGAAAAATTATTTAACGAAGTAGAACTCCCTTTAATAAAAGTACTCGCTAATATCGAACGCGAAGGAATTAATATAGATGTGCCAGCTTTAAAAGAATTTTCTTTACAATTACAAAACGATATTGCAATTGTAGAGGCAGAAATTCAAGGTTTTGCAGGAACAAAATTTAATGTGTCTTCGCCTAAGCAAGTAGGTGAAATTTTATTTGAATATTTAAAAATAATAGATAAACCAAAGAAAACAAAAACAGGTCAGTATGCTACAGGCGAAGACGTGTTAAGCAAACTAGAAAGCTTGCATCCCATTGTAGCAAAAATTTTAGATTATCGCGAATTGGTAAAATTAAAAAATACATACGTAGATACCTTGCCCGAACTTGTAAATAAAACTACCGGCCGAATTCACACCTCATTTAATCAAGTTGTTGCCGTTACAGGAAGATTAAGTAGCGATAATCCTAATCTTCAAAATATACCTATTCGAACAGAAAAAGGCCGTCAAATTAGAAAAGCATTTATTCCTCGCGACGAAAATCATATATTATTAAGCGCCGATTATTCTCAAATAGAATTAAGAATAGTGGCTAGTATTAGTGGCGACACAAATATGTGCGAAGCATTTAGATTAAAAAAAGATATTCATACCGCTACCGCTGCTAAAGTTTTTGGCGTTAACGAAGATGAAGTAACTAAAGAAATGAGATATAAAAGCAAAAGTGTAAATTTTGGAATTATTTATGGACAAGGCGCTTTTGGTTTAGCATCAAATTTAAATATTCCTCGAAAAGAAGCTCAGGACTTAATTAATAATTACTTTAAAGAATATGGAGCAATTAAAAATTATATGGACGACACGATTGAGTTTGCTCGCGAAAATGGCTTTGTAAAAACATTATTAGGACGAAAAAGATGGCTGAGCGACATCAATTCGAATAATGCAACAGTAAGAAATTACGCCGAACGAAATGCCATTAACGCCCCAATACAAGGAAGTGCAGCAGATATGATTAAAATGGCCATGATTAATATTTATAACGAATTAAAAAATAATAACTTCAAAACAAAAATGTTACTTCAGGTTCACGACGAATTAGTTTTTGATGTTTACAAACCAGAATTAGAAATGGTTAAGCCGATTATAGAAAAATCGATGCGCGAAGCGCTTCCGCTAAACGTTCCAGTTGAAGTTGGAATAGGCGTGGGGCTTAATTGGTTAGAGGCACACTAAATTTATTAGTATAGTTTAGCCATTATTAATTATCCGTATAGTGAACAGTTTTAATTATTATAAAAACTTTTGTTGCATCTTTTACATAATTGGATTCTAAATCTTTAGTTATTTCTCCAGGCGCTAATACCGAAATAAAATTACCCGATTCCCAACTACCTTCTCTGTTTCCTTTATAATCGCCAAAATTATTATAAAAATTGGCAATCCATTTAAGCCCATCAACACTCTTTGTCCCATTATTTTTAAATTCAACATAATAGCCAATATTTTTTCCTAAAACTTTTTGCGTGTAAGTTTTATGTACCTCAACGTTGTTTTTTCCTCGATTAATTTGCTGCCCAAAAAAGG
>CAMCZO010000037.1 GCA_945887955.1 Chitinophaga pinensis
AAATAACCTGTGTGTTTTTAATGGTAAAAAGTAATGGCTTTCAAGGTTCGCGTGTTTTAAATTCATCAAATAAAACTATCGCAAATGTGTATCAAGCAAATGCAAGTGCTAAAGAGTACTTTTCTTTAAAAGAAGAAAATAATCGCTTAGCAATTGAAAATGCAATATTGCATAATTTTTTAAAATCTAATTATTTAGTTATCCCTCTTCAAGAATTTAAGAGAAATGATACCTTATACAAACAACAATACACATTTGTTAGTTGTAAAGCGGTTAATTCATCTGTTAATAAACGCCGAAACTTTTTAACTTTAAATGTTGGCTCTAATCAAGGCATAAAGCAAGATATGGCTATTATGAGTAGCGAAGGTATTGTTGGGATTATCACAGATGTATCAGAAAATTTTTCAAGTGCAATGAGCTTGTTGCATAAAGACGTAAGGGTAAACTGTCAACTAAAAAAAGATGGCAGTTATGGTCCATTAATTTGGGAAGGATCGGATTATCGATATTGTTTATTAACAGATATTCCAACGCATTCAAAAATAAGGCGCGGAGACACTGTAATTACGAGTGAATTGTCTGGCATTTTTCCAGAGGGTTTAATGGTAGGTACTATAGAAAGTTATGAGCGGAGACAGAACGAATCTTTTTATACAGCTAAAGTAAAATTAAGCGCTGATTTAAAAAATCTAAATCATGTTTATATAATTAAGAATAAATTCAAAACCGAACGTGACTTATTAGAGGAAAAAAAACAAAAACAAATTGACGACTGAGATATTTAAAAATATTTTTAGATTTATTCTACTTGTATTGTTGCAAGTATTAATAATTCAAAACATTAACCTAAGTAGTTATATTATTTTGTTGCCTTATGTTTTAGTAATACTGATGTTGCCATTCGAGACTCCTCGTTTATTTGTATTATTTATTTCTTTTTTATTAGGTGTTTGCATTGATTATTTTTATGATTCTTCTGGAATTCATTCGGCAGCCTGCACTTTTATTGGGTTTTTTAGGTATTTTGTTTTAAAATATTTTTCACCAAGAGATGGCTATGAAGTTGGATTAAAGCCTACGATTAGAGACATGGGAATAAATTGGTTTTTGAATTACACAGCAATACTCATTTTTAGCCATCATTTTTTATTATTTTATTTAGAAGTTTTTCGTTTTTCAGAATTCTTTAGTACTCTATTAAGAATCATCTTAAGTAGTATGGGTACTTTTGGCTTAGTATACTTAATAAATTTATTGATATACAATAATCAAAAAAAGGCATGAGTAATAATGCACAATTAGGAAATCGAAAATTTATTATAGCTGGATTCTTTTGCTTAATAATTTTCATTTATTTGTGTAGATTATTTTATATGCAATTAATTGATAAGAGTTACGAATTAGATTCAAAAAATAATGCGTTTAGATATTTAACTGAATTTCCCATGAGGGGATTGATTTATGATCGGAATGGGAAATTATTAGTTTTTAATGAGCCATCATATGATTTAGTTGTTATCCCCCGAGAAACTAAGGGATGCGATACAACTTCTTTATGTGAAGTATTACAAATAAGTAAACAAGAGTATTTAAAAAGAATGAAAAAGGCCTGCCAGGCGCCTAATTCTCCCAGAAAACAAAGCATATTCGAAAAACAAATGTCGGCAAAAACATACGCAGCACTTCAAGAAAAGCAATATCGGTTTAAGGGTTTTTTTATACAAAAAAGAACTGTAAGAAAATATCCAAAGCCTATTGCTGCTCATCTATTAGGATATGTTGGAGAGATAAATAAAAATCAAGTAGAAAAACAATCTTATTATAAGGATGGTGATTATATTGGAATAACAGGAATGGAAAAGAGTTACGAAGATGAGCTTCGAGGTAAAAAAGGTACTCAAATCGCCATCACAGATGTGCATAATAAAATTATTGGTAAATATATGAATGGCATATATGATACACTTGCTATACAGGGCAAGCCATTATATTGTTCTATAGATAGAGACTTACAAGATTACGGCGAAAAATTAATGCAAGGGAAAAAGGGTGCTATTGTAGCTATTGAGCCTTCAACTGGTGAAATATTGTGTTTAGTATCTGGACCTTCATACGATCCGAATTTACTCGTTGGAGGAAAAGAGCGGTCTAAAAATTTTACTGCTTTATATTATGATAGTATAAATTTACCTTTGTTTAATCGAGCACTTACAGCTATGTATCCGCCTGGTTCAATTTTTAAATTAATTGATGCATTGATAGCTCAAAATGATGGATTGATTAATCGAAACACTGTATTTCCTTGTCAACTAGGCTATCCTCCGATGGGTGGTAAACCTAAATGTCATCCCCATGGAGGCGGAACCAATTTAATAAGATCTATTTCTGTTTCATGTAATTCTTATTATAGTTATGTATTTAGAGAAATTGTAGATCAAAAAAAATACCCCCATTTTATAGATGGTTATAACCATTGGCGAGATATGGTTACAACATTTGGTCCAGGCACTCGATTAGGAACTGACTTACCTTTTGATAAGCCTGGGAACGTTCCCTCAACAAAATATTATGATAAAGTATTTGGTAAAAATAGTTGGAAGAGTAACACAGTAGTTTCTTTAGGTATAGGACAATCAGAACTACTATTAGTTCCATTACAAATGGCGAACGTTGTTTCAATAATAGCAAACAGAGGTTTTTACTATACCCCTCATAGTGTTAAGGGAGTTGGAAATGAAAAAAAAATAGACAAAAAGTATAAAGTAAAACATTTTGTAGGGGTTCAAAATCAAGAGGCATATACTAACGTGATTGATGGAATGCAAGGAGCTATGGAGCCTGGGGGAACTGCTTCTGCTAATAAGTTAAAAGACATTATTGTTTGTGGTAAAACTGGCACGGCACAAAATCCACATGGAAAATCACATGCAGTTTTTTTAGCTTTTGCTCCAAGAGAAAATCCTAAAATTGCGATGGCCTGCATAGTAGAAAACGCGGGATTTGGTGGCGTATGGAGCGCTCCAATCGTAACCTTAATGATGGAGAAATATTTAAAGGGAAAAACAGATCGACTAGAGGTGGAAAAAAGAACACTCGAGGCAGATTTAATAAATGGCAAGAATTTACTTTCAACTGAATTTCATTAATGAGTCGTGACCAAAATAGTTTATTATTTGGTGTTGATCGAATAACCGTTATTACCTATATCGCTTTAGTTATAATCGGATGGCTAAATATATATGCTGCTGTATTTAATGAAGATCATCAAAATATTTTTGATACCACCCAAAAATATGGTAAACAGTTAATTTGGATTTCTGGGGCAACAATCATTGCCTTTAGTATTTTATTAATAGACGCTAATTTTTTTACGGCTTTTGCTTATGGGTTTTATGGGGTTTTTATCCTAGCTAATATTTTAGTTGTTTTTTATGGAAGAGAAATCAAGGGAAGTAAATCATGGTTTGGTCTTGGTGGCTTTGGAATACAGCCAGCAGAATTTATGAAATTTGCGGCTAACCTAGCTCTCGCCAAATTTTTAAGTAACCAAAATATTTTAGTCAGCCAACAATTTCGTTTAAAGATGCGTGATCTTTTTAAAAATTATAAAAATACTTTTGTTGCCTTATCTTTTATTATTGTTCCTTTATTGATTATTAAATTTATGCAAGATGAAACTGGCTTAGCCTTAGTTTTTATTGCATTTATTGTTGTTTTATATCGGGAAGGATTAAATGTTGGGATTATAATTTTTTTCTTGCTTGCAACTATTTTATTTATTTTGTCTTTAATTGTTACTAAAATTTCAATCTTAATAATTTTATTAGCTATTATTTCAGGCGCTTCATTTCTATTTATAAAGAGAAACAAAAAAAGTTTATTTTTTATTGCTATACTTTTTTCTGCCTCTGCAGGTATAGTTTTAGGAACTAACTATGTATATAATCATTTACAAAATCATCAAAAAACAAGAATTGATGTTTTGTTGGGCAGGGGAGTAGTAAATTTAAAAAAAGAAGGCTACAATGTTAATCAAGCTAAAATAGCAATAGGCAGTGGCGGTTTAATTGGAAAGGGTTATTTAAAGGGAACCCAAACTAAGTATGATTTTGTTCCTGAACAGGATACTGATTTTATTTTTTGTACAGTAGGAGAAGAGTGGGGATTTGTTGGCAGCGCTTGTGTTATTTTTTTAGAATTATTTTTAATACTTCGTTGTATATTTTTAGCCGAACGACAACGATCAGATTTTAGTCGAATATATGGTTATGGCGTTGCTGCAGTATTGTTTTTTCATTTGGCAATAAATATTGGAATGACTATCGGGTTAATGCCGGTAATTGGAATTCCATTGCCTTTTTTTAGTTATGGGGGCTCATCATTATGGTCGTTTACCATTTTATTATTTATTTTTATTAAATTAGATGCTAACCGACTTTTAATTTTGCGATGATTTAATTTTATCTTCCATTTTAAACTCTTTATCTTTTATAATACTTAACGAGTTCAATTAACTTTTTAATACTTACTTCTTATTTTAATAAATCTGGTCTTCGTTGTTTTGTTCTTTCCAAACTTTTTTCGTGGCGCCATTTTTCAACATTTAACGTGTGGCCACTAATTAAAATATCAGGTATTTTCCATCCTTTATATTCTGCTGGACGGGTATATACTGGTGGGGCTAATAAATCATCTTGAAACGAATCGCTCAGGGCTGATGTTTCGTCGTTTAATACGCCTGGTAATAGTCGAATAACAGCATCGCTTAACATGGCCGCAGCAATTTCTCCTCCACTTAAAACATAATCTCCAACACTTATTTCGCGGGTAATTAAATTCTCTCTAACGCGCTCATCAATCCCCTTATAATGTCCACATAAAATAATAATGTTTTTTACTAAGGATAATTGATTACAGATTTTTTGGTTTAGTAATTCGCCATCTGGACTCATATAAATAATTTCATCATAAATTCGTTTAGATTTTAAATCTAAAATGCAGGCATCGATAGGCTCAATCATTAAAACCATACCCGCTCCTCCCCCAAAGGCATAATCGTCAATTTGTTTCTGTTTATTGGTAGCATAATCACGTAAATTAATTATGTTAACTTCTACTAATTTATTTTTAATAGCCCTTTTAAGAATAGAGTGACCAAAAGAACTCGTCATTAAATCTGGCACTGCACTAATAATATCAATACGCATAATTATAAAGATAAAAATATTAAACTGTTTTTACGCTTAATTATCTCCCCCTTTTTTTAGTCAATTTTAAGCACTTAACAATTTAATAATATTTAGATAATATTATAAACACCTTGTATGTTTAATTTAGCCTTGTTGAAAAAATTATTTTACATATTTTTTATTTTAAATTTACATCTATTGTCTTTTTCGGGCAATAATGACAAAGATAAAGTTGCAGAAAAAGTAATAATTGGAAAAATTACCGATTCATATGGCCAGTCTATTGTTGGAGCAAAAATTTTAATTCAAGAAACCGGAGAAACCTTTTATTCAGATTTAGACGGAAATTATAAGCTGGCTTTAAAATCGAACGAAATTTACTCAATTTCGATTGGTAGTCTTGGATATTCTCCTCTAAAAATAAAATCAAATAATTTGTTTTCATTTTCTGATTTAACATTACAATCTATTTTTTAGCTATTAATTCTTGCTAAAAGCAGTCTTAATCTTAGTTATTGTTAAATTTATCTAAAGCTAAGTCAATCTCTCTCCAAAAGTAAATTTAATGTTATCTTTTTATTACCCCATTGTTTCTAAATTATTAATTTAATAATTTTGTAGAAGAAAACAATTGTTAAACCTATTAAAACCAATAATTTATGAAAAATGTAGTAAAGGTATTTTTGGTGTTATTTATTTTTAGCGGATTACATGCTCAAACTCAAAACGAAAAGGGTTTATATATAGATAGCGATGGTGAATTATTTAATGGCGTAATTCAAAAAACAGATAAAAATTTAAAAACGACTTTTACAATAAAAGAAGGTTTAATTGATGGGGAGGCCATTTGTTTATACTCGTCGGGACAATTGATGGAAAAAGGTAATTTTGTAAAAGGTCAAAAAGACGAAAAATGGATTCGGTTTAATGAAAATGGAATTACGATAGCCATTGCTTTTTATAAAAATGGCAAAAAAACAGGAACTTGGTTTGTATTTGATGATAATGGAACTAAGCGTTTTGAAATGAATTATCTTGAAGGACAAAAAACTGGGATATGGACAAATTGGGACGAGCAGGGGCTTATTTTAGCTTCAAAAAATTACAGTCAGCTTAATTAAAACAATTAATTTTATTCTTTATTTTTCTAAAAAAACATAGGCGTTTTATTGCTTTGTGTTTTGAATTGCTTCATTTATAAGTAAACAATCTATTTCTTTATGGCCTTTTTATAAAATTATATGAAAGGTTTTTTCATCTTAAATGATATTTATTTTTTTAGCAAATGATTACTTACCTTTGCCGCCATGAATTTGCTTTCCATCAACAATCTGTCTAAGTCCTACGGCGCTAAAATTCTCTTTAATAAAATCAGTTTTGGCATCAATTATGGTGAAAAATTGGCATTGGTAGCAAAAAATGGTTCCGGAAAAACTACCCTTTTTAAAATACTAAAAGGAATAGAAATTGCAGATGAAGGCGATGCTATTTTTAGAAAAGATATTACTGTAGGCTTTTTAGATCAAAATTTTACATTTGATGAATCGTTAAACATTCAACAATTAATTGATACAGCTGATAATAAATTTGTGCGTTGTATAAAAAATTATGACGAAGTAATTAGGTTAAGCGAAACCGATTCGAGCGATCAGCTTGCTGACAGAATGGAAGCCGCTCTTAACGAAATGAATTTAATGGATGCTTGGGATTACGAAAAAAATATTATAGAAATTCTTACTCGGCTTGAAATAAAAGACACCACTCAAATTATTAGTACCCTTTCTGGAGGTCAAAAAAAACGGGTTGCCTTGGCTTTAACCTTAATAAATCGGCCTAACTTATTGGTTATGGATGAGCCCACAAATCATTTAGACATTGATATGATTGAATGGCTTGAAAACTATCTTCAAGATTCGTCTTTAAGCATTTTATTGGTAACCCATGATCGTTATTTTTTAGATGAGGTTTGTGATAAAATTATCGAAATTGATAATCACGAATTATATGAGTACAAAGGAAATTTTGATTATTATTTAGAAAAAAAAGCTGAGCGTGAACAGATCAAAAATTCAGAAATTGATAAAGCCAAAAACTTATATCGAAAAGAAGTAGTTTGGGTTCGAAAAATGCCAAAAGCAAGAGGCACAAAATCAAAATCGAGAGTAGATGCTTTTTATGAAATAGAAAAAAAAGCAAAACAAAAACGCATTGAAAAAAAAATAGAGTTGACTGTGAAAATGGAAAGAATGGGTTCAAAAATTGTAGAACTCCATCGAATCACAAAAAAATTTCCGAATAGAGTAATTTTAGGCGAACCTTTTACTTACACATTTATTCCGGGCGAAAAAATTGGGGTAGTAGGTAAAAATGGAACCGGAAAAACAACCTTATTAAATATTATTCAAGGAAAAGAAAAAGTTGATACTGGTAAAGTTCAACTGGGAGATACTATCGTTTTTGGCTATTACTCTCAAGCTGGTATGCTTATTAATAACGATAAACGTATTATTGAAATAGTGCGAGATATTGCAGAACACATTCCTTTATCAAATGGCACTAGTTTATCGGCATCGCATTTATTAACTCGTTTTAATTTTCCACCTAATGTTCAATTTAGTTATGCCCATACTTTAAGTGGTGGAGAAAAAAGACGTCTTTATTTATTAACGGTGTTAATGAAAAATCCAAATTTTTTAATTTTAGATGAGCCTACCAATGATTTAGACATTGTTACTTTACAGACCTTAGAAGATTTTTTAGAAGAATTTAAGGGCTGTGTTTTAATTGTTTCGCATGATCGTTATTTTATTGATCGATTAGTTGATCATACTTTTGTTTTAGAAGGTGATGGTTCTATTAAAGATTTCCCAGGTAATTATACTGAATATAGAACCTGGAAGAGCAATCAAAAAGATGAGCCATTTCCATCACTAGAAAAAGAAATGCCTAAATTAAATACAAAAAATAAAGAAAATACGTTTTTGGAAACATCAAACAAAAAACATTCTTATAAAACACAGCGCGAATTAGATGAGTTGGAAATAGAAATTCCAAAATTAGAAAAACAAAAACAAGAATTAGAATTACAATTAGCTTCGGGCATTACAGATTATAATCAAATTCAAGAATTGAGTGATGAAGCAAAACGTATTAATGAGTTGTTAGATCAAAAATCAACGCGTTGGTTAGAAATACAAGTTGAAATTTAAATAAAATTTTAAAATTGAATTATAAAATAATCAAAACTTAATTTAAAAGATATTTTTAATTTTTTATAATTCGAGTTGAGAATAAAGTGCAATTATTATCCAATATTTTTAAAAAGTACAAGCCATTTTCAAATTTTATTAAATCAATTGAATTAGTGTTTTCAGCTTCTTTAAAATATATAACCTCGCCTAAAATATTTGAAATTACAATTTTATAATTCTGATTATTTTCTAACTTAACAATTAGTAAGCCCATACTAGGATTAGGATAAACATTCACTTTTAAATCGATTTGATTAGTTGAAAAAATAGATGCTTCAATCGCTTTTAATTGAATACAATAATCTTCTGTTTCTCCATAGGTATAAAATGCTGTTGGGGCCATTGAACCAGAATAAGATGCAATTACTCTCATGCGTTTAAAGCCTATGGTTGTGTTTGCGGGAATTAATATATTTGAGCTATAGGTAGAGCCTGCAAAAGAAAAATTTGAATTTGGAATATTCCATACATTTTCTCCTTGATCTGTAAAAATACCATTTGCATTATAATCGATATAAACCGAAACACCTCCTGTATAAGTGCTAGTATTACACTCGCCTAATGTAACAGAAATTGAATAGGTATTACCTAAGGTAAGAGTTGGGGCTGTAACCGAACCAGTATAATTACTGTATTGATTTTTAATAGAACCTGTTCCTGGAGCAATTGAATTACAATTACTTGAATTATTTAATGTGCCAAAAGTAACATTAAATATTTCCTCATCAGCCGGACTAGTTGCTTGCGATGAACCATAATTTAATTGTGTACATGAATTTACAAAACCATTTGGACAAATTAATTCAATAGTTCCATTACTTATATTTATATCGTCGTCGTCAATTAAAAAATAACGCATAATCCCATTTGTTAATTGAACAATAGCTGAAAAAGTTGAAGTTAACGAGGCTCCTGAATAATTTAAATAATTCCATCCAGAAGAACTGCATGATGATGCGTCGTATAGAGAAATATTGCCAACACCAGAGTGATATACATTTATGGTATACTGGCCACTTACGGTTGGTGTATAAGCATAAACCACTTCATTTCCTGGCTCCACAAAAACACCCGGATTATTCCAAAAACCTGAACCCGTATCTAATAAAAAAGGTATTGTAGTTTCGCAAGAAATTGAATTTATATTGTTGCAAGGATCTTGTGGTGATGAAATTGAAGTGGAGTAAGACATTCTGGTATTTGAACTTAAACTCGTGCATGAATTTTTACTTAAAAGAACAGAATAGGCTCCATTTGAAGAGCAAAGCCAATTGAGATTGGATTGAAGGCCACAATTATCATCATTTAAGGCAATTACTGAACCGCCTGTTGCGCTATTATATATTCTTAAGTAGGTATCATTTAATGATAAATCACAAGTTGAAAAATTATAATAAAAACCAGCGGTTGCTTGAAAATTAAATGCTCGTATACCTGAGCTATATATTGCTGTTGTTTGAGTTTGAGCTGTAGGTGAAATTTGAATATTCGTAGAAGGCGTAAAACAATATTGTGATTTTATTAAATTTATAATTGAAGCTAACAAAAAGAAAAAAAGAGTTAAACTTATTCTTTTAATTAATAAACCAAAATAATTTTTATTATTTAAAAAAATCATAAAAAATAAATTATTTATTTGTTTTGAACTTTAAAAACTGATTTCATAAATTCTCCAGCAAATACAAAATTAAATAACTCTTTATTAGTTGTGTGAAATATTTCTGATTTATTTCCTGTCCACCAATTTTCTCCTTTATGAATAAATAAAATATTATCTCCAATTTCAATTACACTATTCATATCGTGCGAAACAATAATGGTAGTAATATTATACTCGTGAGTAATATCTTTAATCAATTCATCAATAACGATAGCTGTTTTTGGGTCTAGTCCAGAATTAGGCTCGTCGCAAAATAAATAACGCGGGTTATTTGCAATGGCTCTGGCAAGTGCTGCTCTTTTTTTCATACCACCACTTAATTCTGCAGGATACAATCCGTTTTTACCTTCGAGCTGAACCCTTTGTAAACAAAAGTTAACGCGGTCTAATTTTTCTTTTAAAGATAAGTCAGTAAACATATCTAAAGGAAACCTTACATTTTCTTCTAGAGTTTGAGAATCAAAAAGTGCTCCTCCTTGAAACAACATTCCTATTTTTTTTCTTACATCTTGTTGATCGTCTTGATTAAGTTTTGGAAAATCTAATCCATCAAATAAAACACTTCCAGAATCTAATTGATGTAAGCCAACCATTAGTTTTAGAATAGTAGTTTTTCCACAACCACTTTCGCCTATAACTAAATTTGTTTTAGAAGGAAAAAATTTAAAAGAAACGTCTTTAACAATTTGACGATCTCCAAATGTTTTATTGATATTTTTTATTTCTATCAATGGTTTAAGAAAATATTAGTTAAGATTAACCCAAACAACAAAATTAATACACTGCTATATACTACTGCTTTTGTACTACTTTTACCAACTTCTAAAGCTCCACCACTGGTGTTATAACCAAAATAAGAGGATATAGAAGTAATAATAAAAGCAAACACTACTACTTTTGTAAAAGAATAATATAGCTTATTAGGATCAAAATATGTTTGTATGCCATAAACATATTGGTAAGAAGAACATGCTCCAGCGCTAATGCCCATAACATAACCACCCAAAATACCAAGAAACATACTTATTGCAATTAAAAAAGGAAAAATAATAATCGCCGCTATAATTTTAGGAAAAATTAAATACCCCGCAGAGTTTATTCCCATAATTTCTAAGGCATCTATCTGCTCTGTAATTCTCATGGCGCCAATTTCAGAGGCAATATTAGAACCTACTTTACCTGCTAATATTAAACAAACAATAGTTGGACTAAATTCTAAAATAATACTTTCGCGAGCAGTAAATCCTAATACATATAATGGTAATAAAGGATTAGAAATACTAAAAGCAGCTTGAATAGTAATGATTCCGCCCATGAATATTGAAATAATGGCAACAATTGGAAGTGAGGAAATACCAATATTATCTATTTCGAAAATAATTTGTTTATAATACACGCTCCATTTCTGAGGCTTCTTAAAAACTCTCATCATAAGCATGAAGTATTGACCTATATAAAAAAATGTCTTCAAAAAATTGTCAGTTTGATTTAAATGAACTAATTGTTTTATAAAGCAAAAACACTTCCGGTTAAAATTACTAAAATATTCTTTTATATTTGTGCGAATTATTTATGTCAGAAAAACAAACTATTTTAATGTTTTTGATCTTCTTAGGGGCCTTGCTTCAAACTTGTACTTCTCAAAAAAATAAATGCGCCACTTGCCCTACATTTTCTACTAATAAAAAATAAAATGTTGTTTATTTTAAATATTTTTTTTATTTATTAATATTTATTACCATTATTACCAATGGTTTCTATGGGATGCCAAGTTGTTTTAATTTCTTGTAAATCTAAAATTAAGTAGGGGTTTCTATTTTCAGATTTTTTCCAATCTTTATGCCAATTAAAAAAACGTTTTACATTAAGTGCGCAATTTTGCATAATCGTTTTATGTATTTTTGGATTATTTCCACAATACACAATAGCGTTTACGTCGAGATGAGAAGAAAAATGGCTGTATAATTCATCGGTTGACCCTGTAAGAATATTAATAACTCCAGCTGGTAAATCAGAAGTAGCAATTACTTCGGCAAAAGTAATAGAGCAAAGGGGTAATTTTTCGGAGGCCAAAACTACACATGTATTTCCCCCTGCAATAATAGGCGCTAAAACACTTATTAAACCAAGTATGCCGGTTTCAGTTGGAGCGATAACAGATACTAAACCAGTTGGTTCTGGTACAGAAAAATTAAAATGAGAAGATGCCACAGGATTAACTGAACTAAACAATGCTTGATATTTATCACACCAACCAGCATAATAAACTAAAGCATCAATACTTAAGTCAAGTTCCTCTCTTGATTTTTTTAATGTAATTCCTTGCAAAACAAGTTCGTTAATAAATTGTTCTTTTCTGCCTTCGAGCATTTCTGCAATGCGGTATAAAATTTGTCCTCTGTTGAATGCGCTTTTTTGACTCCAACTTGAAAATGCTTGACGAGCGGATACTACAGCATTTTTATAATCCTTTCGTGAGGATAAACATACATTTGCAAGAACAAGATTTTTTTTGTTTTTTAATTGATAAAATCTACCGCTTTCTGTTCTCAGAAATTGGCCGCCTATAAATAATTTATACGTTTTTAAAATTGGTAACCTCAACATTGCTGTAAATTGATAAGTAAATATAATAGGTATTATTTAAATTAAATAATAGCTAGAAGATAATTTTAAATCTTTTAATCGTTTCCCCTTTACCTCTTCCGTGACATTTTTTATTGGGGTCTGGCAGTTTAAAATTAAGTGTTAATCCATAATAAAAGTACCAGTCTTTATTACTTGGATTGCCGCGCATGTTACCAAACGTTGATGAGCCATCGATAGTTCTATCAGACAAATTAAATCCATTGGAATTATAAACAGGAGTTTCGGGGTAGCTTCCGCTTACATCGTCTAAATAATCGGTAAAAGTTTTTCTTGGCCCCCATTCTATCCCAATACCAACTTTTTTACCAATATTCATTTTTATTCCAATCCCAAACGGAATTCCTAATTGAATTTTTGGGTAAGCCTGACCTTCGGTGTTATAGTTACTTAAATATTCTTTACCAAAGCCTAAGTCAATTGTTGGATTAAAATAAAAGGCTGATAAACCGGCAAAAAGAAACATTGTAAATTTATGTCTTTCGTGACCAATTCTATATTCAACAAAATTAAATTCTGCAACTGAACTAAATTCGTAGAGCTTTGATGAAAAACTTAAATTACGTTCTTTTTGATTAGCTTCATCACTGTTAGCATCATTGGCACTAATTTCTCCATAGTTTAAACTAAAGCGAAAAGCTGTACGATAGGTATTGCAATATCTAAAATAAATTCCACCAGCTGGATGAGAGTTTAAAAAATGGCCTCGACTATTTATATCACCAATATAGTAGGATCCTCCGCCAAAAAAGCCAATTTCCCTCTGCATAAAATTTATTTTATTAGATTGAGCCAGATAAAAATGACTAGCCAAACACAAAAGATATAAAAAGATATTCTTTAACAAAACTATGTTTTTAACGTAAAAATACCCGTTTTATTGCATTTTTTTGACGGAAAAAGAAGTTTTTTTAACAGAAATAGTCTCAATAAAATTAATCTTTGCTTAGATTTGTGTTTTAAAGAGGTGGAAAAAAAATCGATATATCAGCCCATTGGGATTTTTGATAGTGGCTTTGGCGGTTTAACTGTATTAAAGGAAATCGTTAAAGAATTGCCTCAATACGATTATTTATATTTAGGTGATAATGCGCGTGCACCATATGGAGGGAGAAGTTTCGAAACAGTTTATGATTATACATTGGAGTGTGTAAAACACTTGTTTGATAAAGGTTGTGGTTTGGTTATATTAGCCTGTAATACGGCTTCTGCAAAAGCCCTAAGAACCATACAACAAAAAGACCTGCCATTATTATTCAAAAATAAAAGAGTTTTGGGAGTGATAAGGCCAACTACAGAAATTATTGGCAATTATACTCGAACAGGAAATGTAGGAGTTTTAGGTACCTCTGGGACCATAAGTTCAGATTCATATGTAGTTGAAATTAAGAAGTTTTTTCCACAAATCAAGGTCTTTCAGCAAGCTTGTCCGATGTGGGTTCCTTTAATTGAAAACAATGAATATAAAACTCAAGGAGCTGATTTTTTTATTAAAAAAAATGTTTTAGAATTGTTAAATCAAGCGCCCTCTATTGACGCAATAATATTAGGATGCACCCATTATCCATTAATTGAAGATAAAATAAAAGATTATTTACCTGATGGGGTTCAATTACTTTCGCAAGGTAAAATTGTAGCTAATAGCTTAAAAGATTATTTAATTCGACATCCGGAAATCGAAATTGGATGTAGTAAGAACAAAACGCTTACTTTTTATACTACTGATTTGCCAAAAACATTTGATGCTGCTGCTTGTTTATTTTATGGCGAATCAATTTCCTCAAACTATTTGCCCTTGTAAGACAAACTTATAATTTAATTATCTGGGGTTCCACAAAACAACTCAACTATTTCATAAAACACCTTATTATTAATAAGCAACTTAACTAAAATTGCGATAAATATTCCCCCATAAAAATAGAGTCCATGACTTTACTATACATCAAAATAAAATGGGCTCAAAATCATTGATTAGCAATAGATTCATCGCGCAATTAAAAAATTAGGAGCATAAGAGTCAATCACAAAAGTCAAAAAAAAATATTAAATTGTTTATACTCTTATCAAATTATTTATCTAGGCCAAGAAAGGCTATTTGTAAAATATGGTTAAAGATGTAAAACTGAGTGAAAAATCTAAAGTCTATTTATTTAAAAATATTACTTAATTTAAAACCTTATAATAATATTTAATAATGCAAAAGCAACTACTTTTAGAAGTTAAAAATTTGGTTACACAATTTAAAACTGAAAATGTCTTTGTAAAAGCAGTTAACGACATTTCTTTTACTTTACACAAAGGAGAAACAATTGGGATTGTTGGCGAAAGCGGATCTGGTAAATCAGTAACCTCACTTTCAATTATGCAGCTTATTCCAAATCCTCCAGGAAAAATAACGAGCGGAGAAATTATTTATCATACCAAAAATAATGAAGAAATTAATTTAGCGAACCTAAATGATGATGAAATGACTCCATTTCGAGGTAACGAAATTGCAATGATTTTTCAAGAACCAATGACCTCTTTAAATCCGGTTATAAAATGCGGCAATCAAGTGATGGAATCCATCTTATTACATCAAAAATTTAATAAAACAGACGCGCATAAAAAAACAATTGAATTATTAAATGAAGTACAATTACCAGACCCTGAATTAATTTTTCATCGCTATCCTCATCAATTATCAGGGGGTCAGAAACAACGCGTAATGATTGCTATGGCCATGAGTTGTAAACCTAGAATATTAATTGCCGACGAACCTACTACTGCTTTAGATGTAACTGTTCAAAAAACAATTTTAGAATTAATGAAAAAATTACAAAGCCAATATCAAATGGGGATTTTATTTATTACCCACGATTTAGGCGTAATTGCAGAGCTTGCCGATAAAGTTGTGGTTATGTATAAAGGCAAAATTGTAGAGCAAGGAACAGTATTAGAAATTTTCTCGAATCCAAAACACCCGTATACAAAAAGTTTATTAGCCTGCCGTCCGCCACTTAATTATAGGGTAAAACGCTTGCCAGTAGTGAGTGATTTTATGACTTTTGATGATCAAGGCAAAATCATTGAAGTAAAAAAAGAAGTTAGCGAAGCATTAAAAAGCGAAATAATTAAGCCAAATGAGCGAGCGTTGATGAGAAAAGAATTATATGAAAGAGAAAAAATCTTAGAAATAAAGAATGTTAAAACATGGTTTGATTCTAAAAAAACTTTTTTTTGCAAAACACTTGAATATATTAAAGCCATAGATGATGTGAGTTTTGATGTATACGAAGGAGAAACATTAGGATTAGTTGGAGAAAGCGGTTGCGGAAAAACAACGCTAGGACGAACTATTTTAAAATTAGCCGCGGCAACCGAAGGTACAATTTTATATAAAAATCAAGATATATTAAAAATGAAAGAAGCTGATTTTAGAAAATATCGCCGCGATATGCAGTTGATTTTTCAAGATCCATATTCTTCTCTTAATCCTCGAATAACAGTTGGAGATGCAATTGCAGAGCCAATGAAGGTTCATGCCATCTATAAAAATTCACACGAAATAAAAAATCGAGTTATTGAATTACTAAATCGGGTGGGATTAAATGAACAACATTATAATCGTTATCCACATGAATTTAGTGGTGGCCAAAGACAACGGATTTGTATTGCTCGTGCATTAGGTCTAAATCCAAAATTTATTATTTGCGACGAAAGTGTAAGTGCTTTGGATGTTAGCGTTCAAGCACAAGTTTTAAATTTACTCAACGAGTTAAAACAAGAATTTAAATTCACATATATTTTTATTAGTCACGATTTAAGTGTAGTAAAATTTATGAGTGATAGAATGGTGGTAATGCAAAAAGGTAAAATTGAAGAGATGGGTGATCCGGATGAAATATATTTAAATCCAAAAAGCGAATACACTAAAAAATTAATTGATTCTATTCCAAATGGATCTCTTGAAAATATTAAAGCAGCAGTTCTTGATAAAAAAAATAAACTTGCATCATCTAATTAAATTTTAATGTTAGAATTTTTAAAGCATGCCACCGATCCAAATAGTATTATACAATTAGGAGGAGTCTGGTTATTATGTATAGTGATTTTTGCCGAAACAGGATTGCTGATTGGATTTTTTCTTCCAGGCGACAATTTAGTTTTATTAGCTGGTATTTTATGTAAAGCTAAACCCGAACTGATGCAGCTTAATTATTTTACATTAGTTTTTTTTATGATTATTTCTGCCGTGTTAGGAAATGTTAGTGGATATTGGTTTGGAAGATTGGCAGGCGAAAAGTTATATAAAAAAAAAGATGGTTGGTTTTTTAAGCAGAAACAAATTGAAATAACAAAAACATATTATAATAAATATGGTGGAAATTTCACGCTCATTATAGCTCGTTTTTTGCCAATAGTAAGAACTTTTGCGCCAATTATTGCAGGCGTTATAAAAATTGATTTTTTTAAATTTATGCTATTTAATATTATTGGCGCTATCGCTTGGATTTTTGGACTAACCGCTATTGGCTATTTTTTAGTTCAAGCTTTTCCTCAAATAGAAGATTATCTATCTTATATTTTTATTTCGCTTATTATTTTAACCGCCGCCCCAATAATTCGAGTATTTTTAAAAGACAAAAACAAATCGACTTAAAGAGTAAAACTATTTCTTAAGCTCAGCATTTTAATAGCAGTAATTGCCGCTTCATCTCCCTTATTACCATGCTTACCCCCTGCTCTATCAATAGCTTGCTGATGATTATCTGGAGTTAATACTCCAAAAATAATAGGTTGATTGTATTTTATATTTAAATCGGTAATGCCTTTTGCCACAGCATTGCAAATAAAATCAAAATGTTTGGTTTCGCCCTGAATTACACAGCCTAAACAAATAATTGCATCTAAATCTAAAAATTCGGCTAAATATTGTGCGCCTAATGTTAATTCGAAACTACCAGGAACTTCTTTTACAACAATATTTTTTTTTAATGCCCCGTGTTTAATCAGTGTATTAATAGCTGCTTTTTTTAGTGAATTTGTAATTTCATAATTCCACTCAGAATAAACGATGCCAAATTTAAATGGTTTTGCATCTGGAACTTCTGCTCCCTCATGATTTGATAGATTTTTTTTGGCACTACTCATCTTATAAAACTAAAAAAGTCTGCTGTGAGCAGACTTTAATTTTAAATAAATGTGAATTATAAATTACCCAAAGCTTTAACTTTGGCAATGTCTTTTTCAATTTGAAGTCCTTCGGCAGTTTTTGAAAATTCTTTTAATATTCTTTCATAAGCTACTAAGGCTTCAGCATAATTTGCCTTAAGTTCGTATGCAAAGCCCGATTTTTTAAGATAAATTGGGGTGGTAAAATTATTTTTGCTGTTTTCGGCAGCTTTTAAATAAAACTTTATGGCTTCATCAACATTATTTAATTCTAAAAAGCAGTCGCCTGTTGCGCCTAATGCAATTGAAGAAATCATTTCGTCGTTGCCACTATATTTTTGTAAAAATTCAATAGCTTGTTGAAATTTTCCGGTACGCATATAACAAATTCCTGCATAATAGTTAGCTAAATTACCAGTTTTAGTCATGCTATATTCATCTGCAATTTGTTCAAAGCCTTTCATTGATTTTTGCCCTTCGGTTGAAATTACCATTGGGCCTCCTTTTAAGGCGATATTAAAACTATCTTTTTCAAAATAGTTTTCTGCCCAAAAAATTTCATTGGCAACTTCTTTATCTTGTTCAGGTAAATAATAGAGTTTGAAAAAACAAAAAGCAGCAACTAATAGCAATAAACCTCCACCAACATAATTGATTGTTTGTTTGTTTTTTTCGTAAAACAATTGAATACCTTGTATGCTCGGATCAATCGGTTTTCTTTTTTCTTCAACAGTTTCTTCTACCTCGTTAATTTCAGGAGTAGTTTCTTCATTTAAATCAGCCATTTTATAATTTAAAAATTAGTGTGCGAAGATAGTGTTTTTTAAATAAATATAGAAATTTTTAAAAAAAGTCGCAATCGGTCAAAATAAACGTATTTTTGTTCAAAATCATGTTTTTAAGGCAATTATCCCTCATAAATTTCAAAAATTACAGTGAATTTGAAGCAATTTTCATTAATAAAGTAAATTGTTTTGTCGGAAATAATGGCTTAGGAAAAACTAATTTACTAGATGCCATTCATTATTTATCATTTTGTAAAAGTTATTTTAACTCTCTTGATGGTCAAAACATTAAACACAACGAAGGTTTTTTTGTAATAAACGGCCAATTTTATAAATCGGGAGACACTATCGAATTAACATGTGGCTTAAAACGAAATCAAAAAAAAGTATTTAAAAAAAATAAAAAAGAGTATGATCGTTTGAGCGAACATATTGGTCAATTTCCGATTGTGATGATTTCTCCTGGCGATTCAGAATTAATTAATGGGAGCAGCGAAAACCGTAGAAAATTTATAGACAGCATTATTTCTCAATATGACAAGGTTTTTTTAGATAAATTAATTTCATATAACAATGTATTAAAGCAGCGAAACGCGTTATTAAAACATTTTTTCGAAAGCCGTTCTTACGACTCAGAAACAATTGATATTTGGAACGAACAACTAATAAGTTATGGGAATTCTATTTTAGAAATTAGGCTCGATTTTTTAAAAAAGTTTATCCCACTATTTAATAAATTTTATCAATTTATAAGTGATAGCGAAGAATTAGCCTCTTTAATTTACTCAAACAGCATTGGCGATAAATCTTTTAAAGTTGCTTTAATTACTTCTTTGGCAAGAGATAGGGCTGTTCAATATACCACTATTGGGCCACACAAAGACGATTTAGATTTTTTATTAAATGGGTTTAGTTTAAAGAAATTTGCATCACAAGGTCAGCAAAAATCTTTTTTATTGGCATTAAAATTAGCTCAGTTTGATTTTATTAAAGAACAAAAAAACATTAAGCCATTGCTCTTATTAGACGATGTTTATGATAAATTAGACGAAACAAGATTTACTAAATTATTAGAAATGGTAAGCAGCGAAAATTTTGGTCAAATTTTTATTACAGATACACACCCCGAACGCATAGAAAAATTATTAAATGATAAACAAATTGAAAATAAAATTTTTATTATTTCGAGTAATTAACGAAAATAAATTGAGATTTAAAATTTAAAATTCGCAATTTTTTGGGGTTCGAGGAAAAGGAATTACATCCCTAATATTAGTCATCCCTGTTACAAATAAAACTAAGCGTTCAAATCCTAAACCAAAACCAGCGTGAGGGCAAGAACCGAAACGGCGAGTATCTAAATACCAATATAATTCGTCTTTAGGAATTCCCAATTCATCCATTCGTGTTTCTAACTTCTCTAAACGCTCTTCGCGTTGACTTCCTCCAACAATTTCGCCAATACCAGGAAACAAAATATCCATAGCCGCTACTGTTTTTCCGTCATCATTTTGACGCATATAAAAAGATTTTATTTCTTTAGGATAATCAATAAGAATAACGGGTTTTTTAAAATGTTTTTCTACTAAATAACGTTCATGTTCACTTTGCAAATCTACACCCCACTTATCAATCAAATAATTAAACTTTTTTTTCTTATTATAATTGCATTCTCTTAAAATATCAAAAGCTTGAGAATAAGTAATCCGTTCAAAATTATTTTCTAAACAAAAATTTAATTTTTCAATAAGCGAAAATTCACTGCGTTCGTTTTGTGGTTTTTGTTTTTCTTCTTCTAATAGCCTTTGATTTAAAAACTCAATATCATCGTGGCTTGTTTTAAGCGCGTAATTAATAACATATTGAAGCATTTCTTCCGCTAAATTCATGTTATCGTTCAAGTCGCTAAAAGCCATTTCAGGTTCAATCATCCAAAACTCGGCAAGATGTCTGGTCGTATTGCTATTTTCAGCTCTGAATGTTGGACCAAAAGTATAAATATCAGAAAAAGCCAAGGCGGCTAGCTCCCCTTCTAATTGTCCGGAAACAGTAAGATTAGCAGGTTTGCCAAAAAAATCATGCTTGTAATCTATTTGTCCATTTTCATCTTTTGGCGGATTAGAAATATCAAAATTTGTTACATGAAACATTTCGCCAGCTCCTTCAGCATCGCTCGAAGTAATTATTGGACTGTGAAGATTTAAAAAACCCTTTTCATTAAAAAATTGATGAATAGCAAACGATAAAGTATTTCTAACTCTAAAAACTGCACCAAATGTATTGGTTCGAAAACGCAAATGAGCAATTTCGCGAAGAAATTCTAAACTGTGTTTTTTTGGTTGAAGAGGGTATTTTTCTGCATCACTATCGCCAATTATTTCAATTGAACTCGCTTTAACTTCAACGGATTGACCTTTGCCTAATGAGGCAACTAAAATTCCTGTAATACTAATGGCTGCACCTGTTGTAATGCGCTTCAATATGTCTTCAGGAGTTTTATTAAAATCAACTACTATTTGTAAATTATTATTGGTAGAACCGTCATTTAAGGCAATAAAAGAATTATTTCTAAAAGTGCGCACCCAACCTTTTACAATAATTGTTTGTTCTGTTGGTGTAGTTTTTAATATATCTTTTATACGTAGACGGGCCATTATTGAATTAGAATTAAAAACCAAATTTACTAAGTTTTCTATATAATACAACTATACCAATATTTGTAAAGTATAGATTAATATTTTAATTGGAGGCTAAATCAAATTATCAAAATACTCTGTTTCTGAGATTTCATAAGCCATATTATGATAATTAAATATTAAATCGTTAATAAAAAGTTTTTCAGGAAATAATTTAGCTTCAGTTTGCCTTACTACCTTTTTGGATCCAATAATCTGAATTTCTTCAAATAATTGAGAATTTATGATTTTAAAATAACTCTTGTTATTTTTATACTTCCTATAAAGAGGAAAGTTTATACCTTCAGCATTCATGACAGATCCTTTTTTAAAATTAACTGCTAATTACATTTACTCTAATTACAAAGATACGGCAGAAAATCTTTGTATTGTTTTACCAAATAAACGAGGTGCACTTTTTTTAAAAAAGTATTTAATCGAAGTTTTTAGTAAAACGATGTGGTTACCAACTATAATAAGTGCCGAAGATTTAATAGCAGAATTAAGTGAATTAAAAACATTAGAGGACATAGATTTAATTTGCTATTTATACGATAGCTATAAAATAGTTTATGGCCCAAAAGCCGAATCTTTTGAAAGTTTTGCAAAATGGGGGCAATTAATATTACAAGATTTTAATGAGATTGATCGCTATTTAGCAAACTCTGAGCAGCTTTACGAAAATTTAAAAGATATTAAAGAAATAGAAAACTGGAGTTTGGGCGAAGAAGTTTTAAGTGAATACCAACTTAATTATTTAGAATTCATGAATAGCCTTGGAGCTATATACAAACACTATTCTTCATTTTTAATTGAAAATAAATGGGCTTATCAGGGCCTTGCATATAAACAGGCGGTAGCTAACATTAAAAGCAATATTTTCGAAGATAAGTTTCATAAACTTATTTTTTGTGGCTTTAATGCATTAAATGCTGCAGAATTAAAATTATTTTATCGATTTTATGAAAAAAATAAAGCTGATATTTTATGGGATGTAGACAAATATTATTTTGATAATCCTAATCAAGAAGCGGGTTTGTTTTTAAGATCAAATTTTGAATTATTTAAACAAAGAAATCCATTATTTATTCAAGATAATTTTAAAACAAAAAAAGAAATACAAATTGTATCTGTACCTAAACAGATTGGCCAAGCTCAAGTGGTTAAACAGGTGCTACAAAAATATATCGATAATAACATTCCTTTAGATAAAGTGGCGGTAGTATTGGCAAACGAAAAATTATTATGGCCAGTATTACAACAATTACCTCCTGCAATAGAACATGTAAATATTACCATGGAGTATCCTTTAAAATATACATCTACCTATGGTTTAATAGATATTTTATTACAAATTCAATTAAATTTTGATAAACAAACCCGAAAGCAAAAAACACTTTACCATAAAGATTTATTAGCCTTATTAAGGCAACCCTTGTTTCAAAATTATTTAATAGGAAAAGGGATAGTTCTTGATCCGATTTTAATAATACATCAAATTACACAACGGAATTTAAATTTTATTAGTGCATCTGTTTTAGAACAATTGTTTAACCAAAATTATTCTTTGCTAAGCCCTTTGATAGAGCCGATGAAATCAAGTTCTGATTTTTGTAATTTATTACAAGGGCTTTTAGAAACCCTCATTAACTATTTTACAAAACATCAAAGTACTAATCAAAGTAATTTAGAATTAGAATACTTACAGGTAATTCTTAAAAACCTTAATCGATTAAGCGAGATTTTAACTAAGTACCAACATTTTAATAACATACAATCTTTTAAGCAATTATATAACCAAGTAGTTGGAAACTCTTCGGCACCTTTTGTTGGAGAACCTTTAAAAGGGCTACAAATTATGGGAGTTTTAGAAACTCGTACTTTAGATTTTGATTATGTTATTTTAGTAAATGTAAACGAAGGTGTATTACCCTCTGGAAAATCTATTAATTCATTTATCCCGAATGATCTAAAACGTGTTTTTGGATTACCTTTATACATAGAAAAAGATGCTATATACGCTTATCATTTTTACAGGCTTTTACAAAAAGCGAAAGATGTAACAATTATTTATGATAGTGAATCTGATTCGTTTGGAAAAGGCGAAAAAAGTAGATTTGTAACGCAACTGCAATTAGAAATGCCTGAATATAATTCTGAGATTAAAATTACAGAATCAGTAGCCTCTTTCCAAAATCTTCCAACAGATTTAATAAATTCTATTGTAATTAATAAAAATGCTGAAACACTTAATACTATAATAAAAAAAGCTACAAGTAATGAAATTTATTGTGGCCTATCACCATCAAGCTTAACAAGTTTTAAAGAATGTTCTTTACGTTTTTATTTTAGATATGGCGTTGGATTAAAAGAAACAAAAGAGGTTGAAGAAATTGCTGAAGCTAGCACATTTGGATTAATACTTCATAAAAGTTTAGAGGTTTTATATGGTCCTTTTATTAATCAGAACATACAAATAAAGAACCTTGAAGAAGCGCTATTAAAAATAGGCCCAACAGTTGATCAAAGCTTTGTTTCTTTTTTTGATGGTAACGAACCTGTAGGCAAAAGTTTATTACAAAAAGAAGTGATTAAAGTATATGTGAAAAAATTACTTAAAAATGATATTCAATTTATAACTAAACTTACCACACAAAATCAAGTGATGAGTATTTTAAAATTAGAAGAAGAGTTTTCGGCCCCTTTAACTATTAAAATTAACGGTAAGGATACAACTATTTTTATTAAAGGTAAAATAGACCGGATTGACTCATATAATAATATGGTTCGAGTGATAGATTATAAAAGCTCTGTAAAAGACTCTGATCAATTTGTGTTTTCTAATTTTGAAAATCTGTTTAATGATAAAAATTACAACAAACAATTTCAGTTATTACTCTATTCCTGGTTATTATATAAAAATAATTTCTGCCAGGCCAATCAATTAATGACAGGCATTATTCCTTTTAAAGTTTTTATAAATGAACCTAAATATTTATTAGATTCTGGAAAAAAGCCATTTGTCTTTTCAGATGAATTTTTAATAGATTTTGAAAACGAATTAAAATTATTTGTCATGCAAATATTCAATCATTCTTCCAGCTTTGAGCAAACCGAAGACATTAGCAGCTGTACTTATTGTTCATATAATACTATTTGTAACATAAAAACAAACTAAAAATATTTTTTAAATTATAAATTATATAAAATTATATAGAGGCTAATTTTTATTTTAAACAAATTAATCAATAAAATTATAGCAACTTACTCATAATATGAAATTATTTAAAAGTTCAAATTACAAATTACTAAAATATTTCCTAAAAAAAACTTATATAAATATTTGCTGAGTGTTTGAATTAGTTTATTTTTGGACTAATTATAACTTAATAGATGAAAACGATTTTAATTACAAAACTTGAAGAACTACTTTTAAAAGAAGTAGGTGAAGTTGCTGCTGATGTGCGCGCTCTGCAAAAAGAGTATCAAAAGCTATGGACTTCAGAATTTGAAAACGCAAAACAGGTCTTTATTGATGATGGCGGAAGAGCCAAAGAATTTGAATTTCCAAAACAAACAAATGATATTAAATTTGAGAGCCTTTTAGAAAAATATTCCAAACTAAAAAAGGAAGCGGATTTAAAAATTGCTACCGAACAAGCGAAAAACTTAATAATCAGGCAGGAAATTGTTTCTAAAATAAAAGATATTAGTCAGCTAAGCGACAATGTTGGAGCTGCAGTTAGAATGCTAGGGGAATTACAAAAAAAATGGAAAGAGGTTGGCGCTGTTTCTTCTCATAAATACAAAGATATTCAAGCAGAATATAGTAAAGCCATTGAAGATATTTATTATAACTTAAAAATATTTCGTGATTTACAAGAGCATGATTTAAAGAAAAATTTCGAATTGAAAACAGAAATAATCGAAAAATTAAGAGCTCTTCAACAATCTAATAAAATTAAAGAAACTGAACGATTAATTAAAATATACAGAAACGAATGGGATGAGATTGGTCCTGTTCCAGCTCCGAAATGGGATCTTATAAAACAAAATTATAAAGAAGTTCTCGATCAAACTTATATTAAAATTAAAGCTCATTACCATTCCTTTGAAGAGCAAAAAGAAAATAACTTAAAATTAAAACAAGAAATTCTCGAAAAAATAAAAGAATTAATTTCTTCAGTAGAGCCCAAGGCAAACAAATGGAACGAGGCTACTGAAAAAGTTATTTCCTTTCAATCGCAATGGAAAAAAATTGGAAGAACAAAAGAAAATGAAAATGAAAAAACTTGGGCTGAATTTAGAAATTTATGTGATAGTTTTTTTGAAAAGAAAAAAGAATTTTTTACAGGTCTAAATCAAAACTACTCAAATAATAGAAAAATAAAATCAGATTTAATCTCTCAAGCCGAAGCACTTCAGAATAGTATGGATTGGCAAAAAACAGGCCTAGATTTAATTAAACTTCAGGACACTTGGAAAAAACATCCTGGCAATGGAGATAAAGAAGAATCTAAATTGTTTTTTCGTTTTAGAAAAGCATGTAACACTTTTTTTGATGCAAAGAAAAAACATTTTGAGAATATAGAGGCTTCATATGATATTAATTTATTATCAAAAGAAGAAATGCTTAAACAATTTAATGAGTTTAAATTGTCGGATGATAATAATAAAAACCGAGAACAATTAAAATCTTTTTCTACCGAATGGAACACAATTGGAATGGTTCCTATGAAAGATAAAAAGAGAATTAACGATGCGTTTTATACTCGTTTAGATGCCTTTTATGATGAAATGAATATCGATAAAAAAGAAAAAGGAATAATTCAGTTTAAAACTAAAATAGATCGTTTAGCCGCTTCTGAAAATGCTTTTGATTTATTGTTAAAAGAATCAGATTTTCTTAAAAAATTAAGCGACGAAATTAATGCTAATATTCGTACTTATGATAATAATTTAGGTTTTTTTAAAACTTCAAAAGGCAGCAATAGCTTTTTGAAGGAGATTATAGATAAGATTGAAATAGAAAAAAATAAAGTAACAGAATTGGCCGAAAAAAGAAAATTAATTAGCGAGCAATTAACAATTATCAGAAACGCAAAGGATAAGCAAAAAACTGAAAAATAATTTTTAATTAATAGATTAAGATTTTTTAAAATCTAAAAAATCAGATACAATTTCTTCGGCCTTCGAGCAAGCAACTTCTAAATGCTCGTTCAATATAAACACATCAAATAATTCTGCTGTTTTTAATTCCTTTTCTGCTTTTGCTACACGTCTCGCTATGCTTTCAGCATTATCAGTACTCCGTGTGTGTAAGCGTTCTTCTAATATTTTAATACTAGGAGGCATTACAAAAACAGCTAAAGCATTTTGTTTGAAAATACTTTTTAAATTTAATCCGCCCTCTACATCTATGTCAAAAATTACAGCCTTGCCTTTACTCCAGATTAGCTCAACCTCTTTTTTTAAGGTTCCATAGTGAACCCCTGCATATACCTCTTCCCATTCTAAAAATTCATTTTCGTTAATTTTTTTCTTAAATTCTTCAACGCTTAAATAATGGTAATCCTTCCCGTTTTCTTCAACTCCTCTTTTAGGCCGACTAGTGGCAGAAATTGAAAATTCAATGTGTTGAGGAAATGTTTTTAATATATGCCTTACTAAGGTTGTTTTACCCGAGCCAGAAGGTGCCGAAAAAATAATTAATTTGCCACTGTGCATATACAAATATAATAAAAGATAGGCTTTCTATTTTGAATATCTGTATTAAGAGTCTTATTAACTAAAATATATTATATGTTAATGTTTGATTTACTTGGAAAAAATAAAAAAATTAGATTGAGAAATAGATTATTTTTGTAAAAATTTAAAAACAATAATTATTATTATGCAAATTAGTATACTTTATGAAATATAGAATTATAATACTATTTGTTCTTTGTTCTTTTTTTATAAACGCTCAAATGCCAGGTGGCGGAAATCCAAAAGACATGATGAAATTCATGAAAGACATTAAAGGAAGAGTTTATGGAAAACTAATCGATTCAAAAACAAAAAAACCTATAGAATATGCTTCAGTTATAGTGCTTTGGTTTAACAAAGATAGTTTGTTGGGGGGCGCTTTGACAAAAAAAAATGGAGAGTTTAGCATAGATAATTTACCAGCTATGGGAGGCTTTAGATTTAAAGCCACTTTAATTGGCTACAAAACTTACGAAACTAAATTTTACATTCAACTGCCTAATAAAATAGAACAAGATTTAGGAAATATTAATTTCGAAATTGATGAAAAATTATTAAATGAAGTGGAAGTGACCGTTAAAAAAAACAACCTGGTCATGTCAATTGATAAAAGAATTTATAATGTTGATAACGACATTTCGGTTAAAGGAGGCACCGCAGTTGATGTGATGAAAAATGTTCCTGGAGTTACTGTTGATGCTGATGGTAATGCTCAATTAAGAAATCAAAGCCCAATGATTTTTATCGATGGTCGTCCTTCTAACCTAACCCTTCAACAAATTCCTGCAGATCAAATCGATCGAATTGAAGTGATAACAAATCCATCTGTAAAATTTGATGCCAGTTCTACCGGTGGTATTTTAAATATTGTTATGAAGAAAAATCTAAAACCAGGTTATAACGGAATGTTAATGGGATATGCTGGTTCAAGTGATCGTTATGGTGGTATGCTTAATTTAAATGTTAAAGAGGGTAAATGGAATTTAACTTCTATGTATTCCTATAATCAAGCTATTAATAATACTATAGGTTATACAGACCGAACTCAGCTCGATTCAATACAAAAAACTTTAGGCTATTATCGTCAAGACAATGTGGTAAGACAATTAAACGCATTTAATTTTGGGAAAATTGGTCTTGATTATAATATCAATAACCGAAATACCATTTCGATAAATGGCATGCTAATGGGTGGACTATATAGCACTAATGATAAACAAAATTATAATATTTTAGATAAAAATAAAGCGCAATTATTTTATGGTAAAAGGGCAAATAATCAGGCGGCTGAATTTCAAAATTATAATAGCCAATTATACTATAAAAAAATATTTCCAAAAGTAGGGCAAGAATTTACTGGTGATTTTAATTATAATTACACCAATTCAAAAAACAGCTACTTATTCAACACAGAATCACACATTCCTCCTGATACGATAATTATTGGCAATACCTTTCAAAAAAACAACGGAACAACTACCGCTAATCAATTTGTTTTACAATTAGATTATACTAATCCTATCAACGAAACAAAAAAGTTTGAAGCAGGAATTAAATCTTACTTTAAAAATTCTATTAGTATTAATGATACAAAAAATGCAAAAATAACTGCCGATAATTATATTTATGATAGTGTCATGAGTAATCATTATATCATAGATGATATGATTAATGCAGCATATATAAATTATAACAGTAAAACTATTTTAGGTATTTCCTATCAGGCAGGCTTGCGATTTGAACAATCATATTATAAGGGCACAATAAAGAACAAAAATCAATCTTTTTCTTACAACTACCCTTCTATGGCTGAAGATTTATTAAAATCTATCTTCCCTGGAATTTATTTTTCTAAAAAATTGGTTAAAAATCAAGAGGTTCAAGTTAATTTTAGTCGTAAAATACAAAGACCAAATTTTTTTCAATTAATGCCTTTTATTATGTTTGCCGATAAACAAAATTACCGCATTGGCAACCCTCAATTAAAACCTGAATTTAAAAATATTGCCGAAATAAATTA
>CAMCZO010000038.1 GCA_945887955.1 Chitinophaga pinensis
ATTTCGAAAGAACAATTAAGTGATATAATTAACGAACTTATTATTTATTCAATTACTTTCGATTTATTAACACCTCCATATGATAGCGTTCGCCAAGTCACCCTCTTTGAAATTCAAGAAAGAGCAAGTAGTAATGCGTTAAGAACCGGGAAACGTTTAGGTTTTGCTGGCACCGAAGGAAGCAATGTATCTAGCTTTGATAATGAAGTGAATTTGTAAATTAAATTTTGATTAATTATCTAAGAACTAATTTATATTTTTAAAGTATTAATTGACAGCGTTCTTTTTCTAATAGCTTTTCTTCAGGAATTACTAATAAAGATAGTCGAGCGTTTTGCAATTCTTTTTTATAAGTTGTTTTTAATTCTTTTCGTTTAATAACTTCTAAAAAACGTTTTATTTCTTCTTTATTTTTTAAAATTAATCCTGGAACTTGAGTTGGTTTTCCAGCTTTGTTTTTGGCTACCATTGTAAAATAAGATGTATTGGTAGTTTTAAAAGTACCGGCCAGAAAATTTTCTGCTATTACATTAATTCTAACAACCATTGATGATTTCCCTACATAAATTATTATAGCAGTTAGAGTTACCATTTCTCCAACTTCAACAGGTGCTATAAAATCAACATTTTCAACCGAAACCGTAACGCAATAATTGCTAGCATGTTTAGACGCACAGGCATAAGCAACTTTATCCATTAATGATAATAAAATTCCACCATGAATTTTGCCTCCAAAATTGGCATAAGCTGGAATCATTAATTCGCTCACAATTGTTTGAGAATAACTAACTTCTCTATAATTTTCTTCCATTAATATTGTTTAATCATTTGATATGTATTTATAAATTTAACATATTATTATTGATAAAAAAAACTGATTATATTAATCTAATATTAAAATCAAAGAAAATATAAACTACTTTTATACGCAGTGGAAAATACACGAAGTTTAAAAATTTTTATTATTGGCCCTGCTTTTCCATTGCGAGGAGGACCAGCTAAGTTTAATGAGAATTTATGCTTGGAGTTGAAGAGAGAGGGGCACGATGCTCAAATTATTTCTTATAAATTACAATACCCCAATTTTTTATTTCCCGGTTCCAGTCAATTCGAAAAAAGTGGATCTGCGCCTCAGGATATTAAAATTCATACCATACTAAATACTATTAATCCATTTAATTGGTTAATGGTAGCAAGGTTTATTAGAAAGCAAAAGCCAGATTTTATTTTATTTAGATATTGGCTTCCTTTTTTTGGCCCTTGCTTAGGTACAATTGGCAAATTAGTAAAATCGCATACCAAAGTTTTAGCATTAACTGATAATATTATTCCACACGAAAAAAGAATTGGCGATCATATTTTTACTAAATACTTTGTAAAAAATTGTGATGGCTTTATTGCTATGAGTAAAGTTGTTTTAAATGACTTGTCAATTTTTACTCAAAATTTAAATAAAGCTTATAGTCCACATCCCATGTATGAAAATTATGGAGATCCTATAAGTATTGATTTAGCAAGAAAAAAATTAAACTTAAATCCTCATGATAAAATTATTTTATTTTTTGGATTAATTCGACATTATAAAGGTTTAGATATATTATTAGAAGCCCTAGCTGCACCAGAAATTAAAAACCAAGGTGTAAAATTGTTAATAGCAGGAGAGTTTTACGACGATAAAAATTTTTATTTACAATTAATTAAAAAACTTAATTTACAAGATTGTGTAATTGTGCACGACAAATTTATTCCTAACGATGAGGTGCGCGATTACTTTTGTGCTTCTAATTTGGTTGCACAAACTTATAGAAATGCAACAAATAGTGGGGTAACAATGGTTGGTTACTTTTATGAAAAACCGATGCTTGTAACTAATGTTGGCGGATTGTCAGAAATTGTTCCAAATGAAGTTTGTGGTTATGTTGTTGAAAATAATTGCGCTTTAATTTCAGAAAAAGTTGTTGATTTTTTTGCAAATAATCGAGAAAATGAGTTTGTAAAAAATGTAAAAATTGAAAAGAAAAAATATGAGTGGACTGAATTTATCAACAGCCTGTTAACTCTTTATAACAGATGTTGATAGTTTTCGTTTATTCTATTTATTTTAAAAGAACCTAGTAATCAAGTACTTTGTTTTAAAAAGTTAATTACTTCAATTTTTGTTAATAACCCTATTTTATTGCCTCCCAAAGCCTTTGTATATTTATTTGTTAACCTATAAAAATGGCATTACAAGTAAATATTAAAGATATACTTTCTCAGCTTTCACAGCATCGAGGTGTTGTTGAGTTTTTGTTTGCTAATCGTGAAAATATCACTGTTAATGAATTATTGGCTCGAGAAGATATATCTCACGATCAATTTCAAAAATTAAAATCTCTTGATCTTGTATACGAATACGAAAACATTGTTAGTTTGAATGATGCTGTTGTTTCAATGTTTGAAGATTTTATGGAGATTGGCGAAGTTACACCTGGCTTTATTAATGATTACATAAATGAATTAAATAGACACATTAGATTTTATCAAGAATCTCGTGAAAATCGGTTTTTAAGAAGTATTAAAAAGTATTTAAAACGTATTAATTCTACCTTAACTCGAGAGATAATTAAACTTCAAAAAAATGTAGATGATACCTATAAAAATGAAGGGAATTATAGAATTAAACTCCAAAAGCTAGAAAATTTTCGTGAAAAAAGAGATACAATTATAGATTTTATTAAAAAGACAAACGATGTTGTAGAGAGTACGCGAAGTTTATTTAGTTTAACTAACGATTCGGAATTATTTGGAATAGTTCAAGCTTTGAAGGTGAGTTTAATTGAAAATTTAGATTTTTTAATCGAAATTCAAACGGATATTACTGATTTTATTAATAAAATTCAATTTCAATTAGATGTTTACAAAAAAGCCCAACAGCTAAAAGAAATAAAAGATTATGGCACTTTATATTTTAAATCGAATTTTAAAGAGATAGTAAACGGAATTAATTCAATAAAATATAACGGACATCGAGCCCCTAAAACAAAAATTGCTATTGATTTTTTATATTCTGATGATGGGCATGTTCTTTGCAAACGTATTTCAGAAAAGTATAAAATAACTAGATTAATGGTCCGCGGACTAGCCGATAAAATGGCGGGTAACTTTAAGGATAAAGGTTTAGAGCATCAAATTAAATTAGATACCGAAAAATTAGTTGAACGTTTTTTAGAGCAGAAAAAATCAAATTTATTTGAATATTTAATAGAATATAAATTTCCTAAAGCTATTGGTATTGTTTCATTTGAAGATCGTTTATCATTATTTGTTGAAATTGCAATGGAATATCAAAATCAATTAGATTTTAAATATCGTTTACAATATCATGATTATAGGAATAACGAAAAACAAAATAAACGCTTAGGTTATACACTCATTCTTCCTATAAAGGAAAAAGCAAAAAAAGAAAAAATAAAAAATTAATATAATACAATATGCTAGCAGAAGATTTTAATTTACCCAAACAAACACATGAAATATTTTCGGTAATGGCTCGTGGTAATTTTATTTCGAGTAATGGCTCTAAAGACGGAATGAATCGTTTATATGATGTTATAAATAATCCAGATAATTTCGATCGTTTCCAAGCTTATTTTAATGTAATACGTTATAACATTGAAAGAGGAAATAATTTTTTTTATTTCTCAAAATTAGGAGAACCAAATAGTGAACTCGAAAAAAAATTAGAACGATTTGAACGCTATATTGACATTGTTGATTTATTAGCAAGCATGGATAATAAAATAACTATTGGTAGCCGATTTAGACCAGGCGAAATTGCCGAAGAGTGTAATGCGAATGTTCGCTTAAAACAAAAACTACAAAAAATACCATTATACCGTTCTGAAACTCTTCATAATAAAGTGAGAGAAATATGTGATTTAATGAGTCGAGATTCTTTTTTAGAAATGGAAGATGAAAAAACTGAATCTTATAAAGTACTTGATGCTTACACGTATTTATTAGATGTTATTAATTCGGTTGCCATTTATGAAGATACCAGTTTAGATAATGACAATGCAAGTGGCTTGATTTACAATTAATTTTTTAATGAATTTTCTTAAACAATAATAATTTAAAATTTAATTAATAATATAAATTTTAGAATAACAATAACGGAATGGAAAACAACTGTAGAATTTTAAATAGAATTGTAGAAATAAATATCTCAAACGTTAAGTATGCAGATATTGAATTAAGTGGAAATACTTGTTTTGTAGGAACCAATAATTTTGGAAAAACATCGTTGCAAAGGGCTATTTTGTTTTTTTATAGCGCTAATAGCCGTGGATTAGGTATTTCTGCATCGCAAAAGCCATTTGAAGAGCATTATTTTAGATATGAAAATTCTTATTTGATTTACGAAATCTCTACCGAAGACAAATCTTTTTTTGTAATTGTTTACCGCCATAATAAAATCGTTTTTAGATTTGTTGACGCGCCCTTTGATCCTGATTTTTTCTTCACAGCAAATGATGAAGCCATGAAAATTAAAGAAATTGTTTCAGGCTTGGAAAAAAAAGGCATTTATATTTCTAACCAAGTAGATACATTTGAACGTTATCGCAATATAATTTTTGGAACAGAAACAGATAAACAATTATCTAAATTCCACCTTTTAAAAGGCAACGAAAAATATCAAAACATTCCTAAATCAATTACTAATGTTTTTTTATCATCAAAAAGTAGCGTTGATTCTAGATTTATAAAAGACTTTATTGCTAATTCTTTAACTACTGAAAATAGTAGCATTAAATTAGAACAAGTTGAAAGACAATTGCGACAATTCAACGAAAAATATTCTGATATAGAAACATATCTCAAGAAAGAATCTGTTCAACTAATTGAATTAATTGACAAAAAGTATGATCAGGTTCATATGCTTAAAGGTGCTCAAATGGAAATGGCCGATAAGTTAGGGAGTAGTTTGCGTTTTGTCGAAACTCAAAACGAATCTATTAGAGAGGCCTCAAAGTTAAAAGAAGAAGAACTTAGCCAACTTGAGACAGATTTTGAGCAGTCAAAAGATAATATTGAAAATAAACAAAATGATATTCGTGAAGAAATAGGTTATTATGACAGAACGATTCGCGAATCAAACAAAAAATTAAAAGATTATAAAGATAAAAATATTGAAGAGGCTGTTGTAAAAAATCAAGAAAGAGAAAAACTTGTAGTTGAATTGAATATAGCTCGACGCGAATATGAGAGTTTAACTTCTAATGTGGCTAGTATAGAATTAAAATACTCCTCACTGATTGAACAATTACGTAATGATAAAAGTGCCTATGTTAATAAAATTAATACTCGTACCAGCGAAATATTTAATCACTACAACGAATTACAATTAATACAAAAAAATGAATTTAATAAACGTGACGCTGAGTTAAAACAAAAACGTGAAGAAAGTCTTATTGAATTAAATTCAGAAGCAACTTCAAAACAAATTGAATTTAATCAAATGAAGAGCGAAGAAAAAGTTATTCGCAGCACGAGATTTTATGAACAAGAAATTAAAAATATTGAAAATGAACTAGCAGAGTTAAGAGCGGTAAGCTATAAAAATAAGAGTGAACGAGCTATTAAACAAAATATGGCCCAAACTATTCAGCGCGAATGGGAAAACATTGAAATTAAATTAAAAGCTTCTTTAACCAATAGAGTTAATCAAACTAATATAGAAATTATAAATCTCAAAACCGAAATAAAAGAGATTGAACAAAAGTTAGACATTCAAAACGACGCTTTTTATGGATTTTTAGAAAAAAATGTAAAAAATTGGCATCAAAATATTGGTAAGGTTGTAAATGAAAAATTATTATTTAGAACAGATATTTCTCCTCAATTAAAAAAAGAAACTCTTGATACCTTATACGGGATTAGTTTAAATTTAGAACCAGTTGAAATAGTATCTAAGTCTATTGAAGAATATCAGTTTGAAAAGAATGAACGATTAGCACAAATTAGAGATATAGAAGAATCATTAACTCAATTTCAAACGGCTAATAGTGAAGAAAAAATGGTAGCTGCTGACAAATACGGAAAAAGTTTGGGCGAAATGAAAGAAGATGCCAAAGTACTTTCTTATTCATTAGAATTATCAGAAAAACGAGAACAAAAATTAGGCGCAGAATTAGAGGATTGGAATTTAAAAGCAGGTAAAGAAATTGAAGATTCACTTTCTGGCAATCGCCAACGTTTAAATATTATCGAAGAGGAATTATCTATTTTTAATAAGAAGAAAAATAATTTAATCGAAGATTTTAATAAACAGTTGGATAAATTAAAAAATTATAATGACGAGCGGTTAAAAGACTTAAAAGAAAAACAAGAAACTGAGATATCTAAAATTGAGGTTGAAAAGAAAAATCAGGTAAAAGAATTTGAACTTAAAGAAGAACAATTATCTAAAGAAAAAGATAGCAATTTTAAAAAGAAAGGCGTTGATACTAAACAAATAAAAATTATTGAGGATAAAATGAAAGAAATTCAATTGTTATTAAAAGACATTGAACAGTATTCTCAAATAATTAGCGACTACCTCAAAGATAAACGAGAAGTTTTTGATAAACTCCCTGATATGATTCAGAAGAAGGAAGAATTTGTTAAAAGTAATAATGATTTATCTATTCAATTAGAAGATGTTACGGCTAAGTATAATTTAAAAAGAATGGAATTAAACAAGCAGAAGCGTGCTTTTGACGAGGAATTAATCAATTTTAATAATGGGATAAATTTTTATACTAACAATTTCAGAGAAACCCCTGTTTACACAAAATATTCGGATATAATAGAGCGTGCCGAGGCAAAAAGAACTAATTATAATATTTTAGATTTATGTACTCAATTATTAAAAAACGATTCTCATTTTAATGAAGAATATGGAGCCTTTCAAAGATATGTTAATGAATTTGCGGGTAAATTTAGAATAGATAATCACTTTAATTTTATTATTCGTAACGATGCATCGCAAGGAGAATATGAAAGGTTTGCTCAAAATCTCCGTTCTTTTATTAACGAAAATAAAATTGAATTATCAATTGCTGAAACTGCAACTCAAATTGGTTTAGTAACGGATAGTATTGCAACTAAAGTTAAAGAGCTAAGTGGCCAAAAAGATAAGATCCAACATATTATTACTTTAATTGCAGAAGATTTTAAAAAAGCAGAATTTGAAGAAAGTAAATTAATTGAGTTTATTAAAATTCGTTTAGAAGAATCAGATAATAAAGTATATAAGTTATTAAAACGCATTCAAGAGTTTAGAGAAGAAAATGGCCTTGTTTATAATGAAGGCTTATTTAATACTGATTTTGCAACTGGACAAAAACGAGAAATAAGTGGAAAAGCAGTTAAATTATTAGAACAATTACGCAATGCAATTAAAGAACAAGAGCAAGAAGAAATTAGATTGCAAGATTTATTCGAATTAAAATTCAATATTAAAGAAGGTATGAACGAAACCGGATGGACTCATAAGATCGATAGCATTGGAAGTACTGGTACTGACATTTTAGTGAAGGCAATTATTTATATTACTTTATTGCATGTTTTTATTAAGGAGTCTAGTCACCGAAGTAGTAAAGATTTTAAAGTGCATTGTATTATTGATGAGGTGGGTCAAATTTCTTCTCACTATCTAAAAGAATTATTGCGCTTTGCAAAAAATAGAAACATTATGATGATAAATGGTTTACCTAATAAAAGTGGTTTAGAAAGTCATTATAAATATACTTATCAATTTCGCCGTGAAGAAAATAACAATGTGCGAATTTTTCCAAGTATTGTTACTGAGGTTGAAGCTTAAAAAAAATACTTAATAATAGTTTAACTTTTTTGCAAACTACCCCAAACGCCCAGTGGTAATTTAACTCCACTTTTTGCATTTAAATATAATTCGCCAATACTTAATTCAGATTTATTTTTGTTTGCGAAAGGCTTTAAAAGATTTTCGGGTACTAAAGCTGAAAAACCCAAAGAGTATGCATTTAAGATTAAAAGATGTTGTTTGGTATCAAGTAATTGAAGAACGCCTTCAATCATTTCTGCAATGTTATCTTCTAATTTCCATTTTTCTCCGTTTGGCCCATGCCCAAATGATGGAGGGTCAAGAATAATACTTTGATAAAAATTCCCTCTTCTAATTTCTTTTTTTACAAATTTTAAAGCATCATCTACTATCCAGCGAATGTTATCTAAGTTTGAATTTTGCATATTCTCATTTGCCCAACTTACTACTTGTTTAATGCTATCAACATGTGTAACATCTGCTCCTGAAGCTCTTGCAGCAATTGACGCGCCGCCAGTGTACGCAAATAAATTTAAAAATTTAGGTTTTTCTTTGTTTTTTAAAAAAGTATAAATTTTGTCCCAGTTAACAGCCTGTTCAGGAAAAATGCCAACATGTTTAAATGAAGTTAGTCCAAGTCGAAATACTAAGTTTTGTGAGGTGTTTTTATTTTGTTCGTTCGTTTTTAAATTATAATTAATGGTCCATTGGTCTGGCATTGTTTTAAATTTTTTCCATTCTCCGCTACTAGATGATTTTGGTATAAATTTAATATGAGCCATTTTTTCCCATTCTGAATTGCTATATATTTTTGGCCATACAGCTTGAGGTTCAGGCCTGATACTTATATATTTCCCAAATCGTTCTAATTTTTCAAAATCGCCACAATCAAGCAACTCGTAATCAGAAAAGTTTGTTGGTGAAAGTAATTGCATTTGTAAATTTTTTATTTATGAATTTAAATTTCTAATAGTTTTAACTCTCAAAGATAATTAAACAAATTAAACTATTTCTAATAGAAATGTTGATAAACAAGATATATTAATCAATAATAATAATTTTAATTTAAATATATTCGTTTAAAAATTTTTAATTATGAAATCAAACAATTCGGCCCTTTACACATTAATTTCAGTATTCTTTTTTTGGGGTTTTGTTGCAGCTAGCAACGACATTTTAATTCCAGTGTTTAAAAAAGCATTTGATTTGTCTCAAAGTCAAAGTCAATTTGTATCCATTGCTTTTTATATTTCTTATACTGTTGGTTCATTGATTTATATGGGCATTTCTTTATTAATGAAACAAGATTTAGTAAATAAAATTGGTTACAAAAATGGATTAGCTTTAGGATTAGTTATTTCGGCATTGGGCACTTTATTGTTTTATCCAGCAGCTAATACCTCTTCTTATCCCTTAATGCTTGCCGGTTTATTTACTGTAGGTTTAGGTTTTTCTTTACAACAAACAGTTGCTAATCCATTAGCAATTGCTTTAGGGCCAATAAAAACAGGATCTCAACGCTTAACAATGGCCGGAGGAATTAATAATTTTGGAACTACAATTGGACCACTAATTGTTAGTTTTGCAATTTTTGGGTCAACGGCAAGCGGAAGTACTGATATTAGTATTGAAAGCGTAAAAATTCCTTATTTAATATTAGGTGCTGCTTTTCTTATTTTAGCTTTATTATTAAAATTTTCTTCATTACCTGAACACCCTGAAACTATTGAAGAATCTAATGATGAAAAAAAATCTTCAAAAAAATCAGCTTTAAATTATCCTCAACTGGTATTGGGAATGATTGCTATTTTTCTTTATGTTGGTGTAGAAGTTTCTACTGCCAGTAATTTACCTGCTTATATGGAATCAAAATTAGGTTTTGCTATTGCTGATATAGCTCCTTATATCTCATTATATTGGGCAAGTTTAATGATTGGTCGTTGGACTGGTGCCGTTGAGGCCTTTACTAATAATATGAATACACAAAAAATTCTTCGTTTTTTAGCTCCATACTTGGCATTTGGAGTTTTCTTATTTGTTAATGCAATTGCAAAACACGATTTAGCTCCATTTTATGTATACGGATTAATTATTTTAGTTTTAATTGCAACAGATATTGCAAGTAAAGGAGATCCTGCAAGAATGTTATTGATTTTTTCATCTCTTGGAATTTTTGCATTATTTACTGGAATGTTTACTAGTGGAATGATTAGTGTTTATGCATTTACTAGTGTTGGCCTTTTTTGTAGCACACTTTGGCCTTGTATTTTTACACTAGCAGTTTGTGGTTTAGGAAAACATACCAGTCAAGGAAGTAGTTTTTTAATAATGATGATTATGGGCGGAGGAATTATAAGCTGGTTACAGGGAACTGTTTCAGAAAGCATTGGTATTCAAAGTAGTTATATTGTTGGTGTTTTTTGTTTTGCTTATTTGGCTTTTTATGGATGGAAGGTAAAAAAGATTCTAATTAAACAAGGGGTTAATGATTCTACAAATACTCAAGCTTTAAATCATTAGTCAATATTTAATCATGTGTTTAAAATGATAAAGCAATTTATTTTATATCTTTTTATTTTAAGTACAAAATTTTATTTTGCTCAAACAGCAATAACTCTGCCTATTATTCCTTTGCCAAATAAATGCATCTTACAAAATGGTGAATTTATATTATCCCCAAAAACAACTATTTACTGTAATGATAAACGTTTATTAAATCACATCAATTATTTTAACGACTATCTAAAAAAAAACAATCAATTTGAACTCATTATCATAAAAGATTCTTCTAAAATAAATTCAATTATATTAGAATGTATAAATGATCAAAATCAAATTAATGAATCATATCACTTATTAATTAGTTCTAATAAAATCACTATTAAAGGCGATACTGCTGGTGTTTTTTATGCTTTGCAAAGTTTAATTCAATTAATAAATAATCAAACTTCTAACATAATTAAATTACCTTGTTTAATTATAAATGATGAACCTGCTTTTAAATGGAGAGGGATGCATTTAGATGTTAGCCGCCATTTTTTCCCAATATCATTTATTAAACGTTACATTGATTTTTTGTCCTTATATAAATTAAATGTTTTTCATTGGCATTTAACTGATGATCAAGGCTGGAGAATTGAGATTAAAAAATATCCAAAACTTACTCAAATTGGTGCTTTTCGAAAAGGAACTATGTTTGGAAAATATAGTGATAGTAATTACGACACAATAAATTATGGAGGTTATTACACTCAAGAAGAAATTAAAGATGTGGTTGCTTATGCCCAAAAAAGACAAATTACTATTTTACCAGAAATTGAAATGCCAGGCCATTCTCAAGCTGCAATTGCTTCTTATCCATTTTTATCTTGTAACGGAAATCCTCAAGAAGTAGCTAAAGGTTGGGGAGTTTTTGAAGATGTGTTTTGTACTAAGGACTCAACATTTCAATTTTTAAAAGATGTTCTAGATGAAGTGATAATTTTATTTCCTGGCAAATATATTCACATCGGTGGTGATGAATGTCCAAAAACGAGATGGAAAAAATGCATACACTGTCAATCAATTATCAAAAAAGAAAATTTAAAAGATGAACACGAATTACAAAGTTATTTTATCAAACGTGTAGAAAAATATTTAAATAGTAAAGGAAGACAAATTATTGGTTGGGATGAAATTTTAGAGGGAGGTCTTGCACCAAATGCTGCTGTAATGAGTTGGCGTGGCGAAGATGGTGGAATTGCCGCAGCAAAAGATAATCACCCTGTTGTAATGTCTCCAGGTACTCATTGTTATTTTGACCATTATCAAGCGTCACCTTCAGACGAACCATTGGCAATTGGAGGATTTACATCGCTAGAAAAAGTGTATTCATACAATCCAATTCCAAAAGAATTAAATGAAGAACAAAAAAAATATATAATGGGTGCTCAAGCAAATGTTTGGACAGAGTATATTTTAAACGAAAAGCAAGTAGAGTATATGTCAATGCCAAGAATGGCAGCTCTTTCAGAAGTATTGTGGACACATAAGGAAAACAAAAACGAAACTAATTTTTTGATCCGATTACAAAAACATTTTACTCTGTTAGATAACTTAAAAGTTAATTATGCAAAAGCTTTGTTTCAAATAAACTACAAAATTAGAAACGATATTAATAAACAAAAATTATTTATTGAACTTAATGCCAATTCTAGTCTTGGTGATATTTATTATTCGCTTGATGGATCAGATCCAAATATAAATTCTATTAAATATAATACACCAATAGAATTAAAAGGTCAAGTTAATATTAAAACTGCTTTGTATAAAAATGGTCAATTAAAAGGTAAAGTTGCTTCACGACAATATCAAATTAATAAAGCAACAAATAAAACAATTGTTTTTAAAACTCCACCAAGTAAATATTATAATACCGGCGGTTATTTTACATTGATTAATGGAGAATCGGCCACAGTCCCCAGAATAAATGATCAATGGTTAGGATGGAGCGGACAAGATATTGAACTTGTTATTAATCTTGATAAAAGCCAAGAAATTAGTAATTTAGAAATTGGATTTTTAAAGGAAGAACTTAATTGGATTTATTTACCATTGGAAGTTACTCTCTATTTATCTGATGATGGAATTAATTTTTCTGAAATCGAAAATTTAAAATCTACTCAAATTAAAGAGGATAGAGTAGCTTGTTTTAATTTTAAAAAACAAAAAGCAATGTATGCTAAAATAATCGCAAAAAATTATGGTAAAATACTTTCTGGTAAACCAGGGGCAGGTGAAAATTCTTGGTTGTTTTGCGATGAAATTAAAATAAATTAATATGAATATTAATAGAAGAAAATTTTTAAAATTATCAGCACTAACAGCTTCTTTGTTTGCAGTTAATAAAAATAAAGCTGCCGAAATTATTACAATTAATTCAAAAAAAACAATTAAACCCATTGTTATTTCTACCTGGCGTTTTGGGTTAGAAGCTAATGCTGAAGCATGGAAAATATTATCTACTCAAGGCAGAGCTTTAGATGCTGTTGAAGCAGGTGTAAAAATACCAGAGGCAGACCCGAAAGAAAGAAGTGTAGGTTATGGTGGAAGACCCGATAGAGATGGCCGAGTTACCTTAGATGCTTGTATCATGGATGATTTTTCAAATATTGGCTCTGTTGCTTGTTTAGAGCATATTGTTCATCCAATTTCAGTTGCAAGAGCTGTAATGGAAAAAACTCCTCATGTGATGCTAGTTGGTGATGGCGCTCTTGATTTTGCTTTATCGCAAGGATTTAAAAAAGAAAATTTGTTAATTAAAGAATCGGAGGATGAATGGAAGGAATGGTTAAAAAAATCAGAATATAAACCTAAAGTTAATATCGAAAATCACGATACTATTGGCATGGTAGCTTTGGATATGAATGGAAATTTATCTGGTGCTTGCACAACGAGTGGCATGGCTTTTAAAATGCACGGTAGAGTTGGCGATTCGCCTATTATCGGTGCAGGTTTATTTGTAGATAATGAAGTTGGTGCTGCAACTGCTACTGGTCATGGCGAAGAAGTAATTCGTATTGCTGGTTGTCATACTGTTGTCGAATTAATGCGTCAAGGGCTTAGTCCTGAAGAGTCATGTAAAAAAGCTGTTGAACGAATTATTTTGAGCGCAAAAAATAGAAACAAACCTTTGAGCGAAATACAAATTGGTTTTATTGCAATCAATAAAAAAGGAGAACACGGTGCGTATTGTTTACAGAAAGGATTTAATTATGCGGTTTATTCTCCCGAAATTAATAATCAGCTTATTGATGCAAAAAGTTTATTATAATAATGATGAGTAAAACACTTGAAATAGCTTGCTTTAATCTTGAATCTGCAATTATAGCTCAAGAAATGGGAGCCGATAGAATCGAATTGTGTGCTAATTATAAAGAAGGCGGCCTTACTCCTTCTTTTCAAACTATTCAAGATGTTAAATCAAAATTACGTATTCCAGTTCATGTAATTATCAGGCCAAGAGGTGGCTCTTTTGAGTATTCTGAAGACGAAATGGAAATGATGAAACAAAGTATTCGTTTTTGTAAAGAACAAAATGTAAATGGAATTGTGTTTGGTTGTTTAACGAATCAAGGTTTGATTGATGTAAAACGATGCAATGAGCTTATTTCTATCTCTAAATCAATGTCCTTAAATTTTCATCGAGCAATTGATGAATGTATAAAATTTGAAGATTCATTTCAAACCTTAATTGATTTAGGCTTTCATAGAGTTTTAACTTCAGGAGGCAAATCTTCTGCTCTTTTGGGAAAAGAAAACATTAAAAAAATACAACTTAAATTTGGCAATCAAATTAAAATAATGCCTGGAGGTGGTATTCGTGCTGAAAATTTAAATGATATCTCTTTGTATTCAAAATGTTCTGAGTTCCATTCAGCGGCTTTTGCAAATAATCATGAATTTTGTGATTCTAACGAAATAAAAAAAATGAAACAAATTCTTTTGATTCATGAATAAGCGTAGTATTTATTTTTTTATTTTTATTTTTAATTATTGTTTTTTTTATTCGCAAATAAAAGAAATGTTTTTGAATTCTTCTTGGCAGTTCAAACAAAAATCATCTCAAACCTATTATAACGCAATTGTTCCTGGAAATGTGTTTAATGATTTGTTTTCGAATAAATTAATTCCTGATCCTTTTTATTCAGATAATGAAAAGAAGGTTCAGTGGGTTGAAAATGAAGATTGGGAATACAAAACATATTTTACTTGTGATTCTTCTATTTTAAAAAATAAATGTATTGAATTAGTTTTTGATGGTTTAGATACTTATGCCTCAGTTTTTTTAAATGATTCGTTAATTCTTCAAGCCAATAACATGTTTCGATCATGGAAAATTGATGTAAAAAGTCAATTACATGTTGGAGATAATACTTTACGTGTTTTTTTTGAATCCTCAGTAAATAAAGGTAAAATGGAAGCTCAACAATTAAGCTATACTTTACCTGAGGGCGAAAGAGTATTTACCAGAAAGGCTCAATTTCAATACGGTTGGGATTTTGGTCCACGTTTTGTTGGTTGCGGTATTTGGAAACCAATTAAATTAATTGCTTGGAGCGGACCTAAAATTAATTCTTGGCATTATTTAGTTAAAAGTATAAGCGATTCATTAGCTAGTGTAGATGTTGTTATCGAAACTTTGTCTGATACGGTTGGCCTATTCAAATATAATATCAATCAATTGTCTGATCACTTAATTAAAAATCAATCCATTAATTATTCAAAATCTATAGTTTTAAAAAAAGGAATTAATGTAGATACTTTAACATTAAAAATAAAAAAACCAAAGTTATGGTGGAGTAATGGATTGGGTGATCCATATTTATATCAATTATCTTGCAAATTAATAAATTCAAATAAAATAATATCTACAGTTAAAATGCCTATTGGTATTCGAACCATCGAATTAATTAATTTGCCCGATTCTATAGGAACTTCTTTTTATTTTAAATTAAATAATGTCCCTGTTTTTATGAAGGGTGCGAATTATATCCCTTCTGATATTTTTTTAAAACAAAAAACTAAACTTGATTTAATAAAAGAGGTGACCTTATACAAAAATTCTCATTTTAACATGCTTCGAATATGGGGTGGTGGAGTTTATGGCGATGATGATTTTTATCAAACTTGCGACGAAAATGGAATTTTAGTTTGGCAAGATTTTATGTTTGCTTGTGGCATGTATCCTGGAGATGTAAAATTTATTAATAATGTTAGAGAAGAAATTAAAGAGCAAGTCATTCGATTAAGAAATCATCCATGTTTAGCCTTGTGGTGCGGAAATAACGAAATAAATGAAGCTTGGTTTAATTGGGGATGGCAAAAGCAATTTAATTATACAAAAGCAGATTCATTAGTTATTTGGAATGATTATCAAAAATTATTTCATTCAATTATTCCTAAATATATAAATGATTTTAATAAGCAAACACCTTATTGTAATTCATCTCCTTTTATTGGATGGGGTCATGCTGAAAGTTTAAAACAAGGCGATTCACACTATTGGGGAATTTGGTGGGGCATGGAACCTTTTGATCTTTATCAAAAAAAAGTTGGTCGGTTTATGAGCGAATATGGTTTTCAATCTCTTCCAAACTTATCTACTTTTAAAACTTTTTGTGATTCAAGCCAATTAAATTTAAATTCTATATCTGTTAAAGCTCATCAAAAACATAAAACTGGTTTCGAAACTATTCAAACTTATTTAGATAATTCTTACAAAACCCCTCAAAATTTTCAAGATTATATATATGTTTCGCAATTAGTTCAACGCGATGGTATGAAAAAAGCAATTGAGGCTCACCGAATAAATAAACCTCGCTGTATGGGCACTTTGTTTTGGCAATTAAACGATTGTTGGCCAGGTTCTAGTTGGAGTGCAATAGATTATTTTGGACAGCCTAAAGCAGTTTTTTATTCTTTAAAAAAATTATTTAATACCCAACTGGTTTCAATTTCTGAGCAACAAGATTATTATAAAATATCCTGTCTTAGCGATTCTTTAAAAGATTTTAAAGTAACTTTAAATTTAAAAATTTTAAACTTCAAATCTGAATTAATATGGCAAAAATCATTTTCAAAAGAGCTAAACAATTCTCATGTAAATCATACTTTTATTTCTAAAAACGAATTGCCTTTATTTGATTCGACTTGCAGTTATTTTAAAGCAGAAATTGTTCAAAATCAAAAAATTATGGCAAATACTAATTATTTTTTCTCTCAACCCAAAAAAATAAACTTCAAAAAAGCAGAAATTGTTATTAAAAAAATTAATTCAAATACATTTCAAATAACTGCAAATGAATTTATTAAAGACCTTTATTTGTATGATCAAAATCAAAATGTAATTTTAGATGATAATTATTTTGATTTAGACTATGGGAAAATAAAATTGGTAAAAGTAATTCAATCTCAAAAAACTAAAATTAGTATCAATTTAAAAGCAATTTCACTTAATAATTTATAACTTTAATTAAAAAAAATATTTTATGATTTTACCTTACAATCAACATTTTTGTTACACTTTATTTAAAAAACCTTCTTTTATTTTTTTTATTTTACTTAATTCTATTTTTAGTTTTAGTCAAATAAATTATGTGCAACATGTAAATCCTTTTATTGGTACCGGAGGGCATGGACATACTTTTCCTGGTGCTGTTTTGCCTTTTGGTATGGTGCAGTTAAGCCCTGACACTCGAGTTGATGGCAGTTGGGATGGTTGTAGTGGATATCATTATAGCGATACTTTAATTTATGGATTTTCTCACACCCATTTAAGCGGCACCGGTTGCTCAGATTGGGGCGACATTTTAATTATGCCAACTATTAGCAAGCCTACTTTAAATAATAAACAATACTCATCTACTTTTTCACATAATACCGAAAAAGCGTCGGCTGGTTTTTATGAAGTCGTATTGAATAAACACAAAATTAAAACAGAACTTACTGTTACACCCAGAGTTGGGCTTCATCGCTATTCTTTCCCTAATTTAGGTGAGGTTAATTTAGTTTTAGATTTATTGCACCGCGATAAAACTTTATTTTGTAATATAAAAGTTATTAATGATTCAACTATTGGTGGTTTTAGAACAAGCGAAGCATGGGCAAAAGAACAGTACGTTTATTTTGTTATGAAATTCTCTGCGCGGTTTACTAATATTGAATTAGCTCGAGATAATAAATTTTATCCAAATCATTCTCAACCCAACGATAGAATAGAGGGTGCTTTTTTTACTTTTAAGTTAAAAGAATCAAAACAATTACAGGTAAAAGTTGCTATTTCGTCATTAAGTGTTGAGGGTGCTATGAAAAATATGCAGGCCGAAGCCTCTCATTGGGATTTTGAAAAGTACAAGCAAGAAGCTTCAACAATCTGGAACAAACAACTTCAAAAAATTGAAATCGACACCAAAAATCAAAGCCCAGATAAATTAACAACATTTTATACTTCGCTTTATCATTGTTTTATTCATCCGTCCTTAAGTATGGATGTTGATAGTAATTATCGAGGAAGAGATAATCAACCTCATTTAGCTCAGGGATTCACTAATTATTCCGTTTTTTCGCTTTGGGATACCTATAGAGCTTTACATCCTTTATTTACAGTTATTGAAAGAAATAGAACTTCAGATTTTATCCAATCTTTTTTAAAACAACACGAGCAGTCAGGTAGATTGCCCATGTGGGAATTATCGGCTAACGAAACCGACTGTATGATTGGGTTTCACTCGGTTTCTGTTATTGCAGATGCTTTTTTAAAAGACATAAATAATTTTGATGTAAATAAAATGTATGAGTCTGTTAAAGCAGCTTCAAATTATTTTGCTTTTGGAACACCTATTTTTAATAAAAAAGGTTATTTAGAAATTTCTGATGAAGGTGAAAGTGTAAGTAAATCCTTAGAATACGCATATGATAATTGGTGCATCGCTCAAATTGCTCAAAAATTAAATAAACAACAAGATGTATCTTTATATCTTAAACGTGCCCAATCTTACAAAAATTTATTTGATGTATCAACCGGAAATATGCGACCTAGAAAAAATGGCAACTGGCTATCTCCATTTTCTCCTAACGAAATAAATAATCATTTTACTGAGGGAAATAGTTGGCAATATTCTTTTTATGTTCCACACGATATTTCTGGATTAATTCAATTACATGGTAGTTTAACAAATTTTGAAAATAAACTCGACCAATTATTTACGACTAAAGATAAGACTTCTGGAAGAGATCAAGCCGATGTTACTGGTCTTATTGGTCAATATGCTCATGGTAATGAGCCAAGTCACCACATGGCTTATTTATACGATTTTGTGGGAAAGCCTAATAAAACAATTTCAATGGTTCAGCAAATTTGTAATAATTTTTATCAAAATTATCCTAATGGCTTAATAGGAAATGAAGATTGTGGTCAAATGAGTGCATGGTATGTTTTTAGTGCTTTAGGTTTTTATCCTTTTTGTCCTGGCTCTCCTCAATTTGTAACTGGCGCACCAATTTTTAATAAAATTAAAATTAATTTAGAAAACGGAAAAAGTTTTATAATTACTTCTAATCAAAATCAAAACAAATCTCAAATAGAATTAATTAAACTAAATAATCAAAAAACATTAAGTACCGAATTAAATTATTTTGCAGTTACCAATGGAGGAAATTTAGATTTTATTTTTTCTGATTCAAAAGATGTAAAATCAAATTTTGGTAAAAGTACTTCTACGTTTCCATCTTCAAATCAATTTGGACCTTCTATTATCCCTGCACCTATTATTAATTCACTTTCTCAAGTATTTAAAAATCAATTAGAAATTTCTATATCTAAAATTAATACTTCTGCTAATAAATTAGTTTATACGGTCGACGGTTCAGAACCAAATTATAATTCTAAAGTTTATAATAAATCATTTTTGATAGATACCAATTGTTTTGTTAAAGCAAAATTATTTTCAGATTCAGATAGCAGCATAACAACTACCGCTAAATTTTTTAAATTAAAGTATAATTATGATATTACTATTAGTTCAAAAGCTAATTTACAATATAGTTCTGAAGGAGATCAATCATTAATTGATGGAATTTATGGAGATGTTGATTGGAGAAAGGGTAATTGGTTAGGCTACCAAGGGCAAGATTTTGAGTGCGTAATTGATTTTAAAGATAATAAATTAGTGAGCTCTTTTATTTTGGGATTTTTACAAGATTCTCGTTCTTGGATTCTTTTTCCTGAACGCGTTAATTTTTATAGCTCAAACGATAATAAAGAATTTACCCTAATTGATGGAGTTGATAATCAGAATCAACCAACAGACAATGAAGTAAAAATAGCGAAATTTAAAAAACAATTTCCTAAGCCAGTTACAACGCGATATATAAAGATTATTGCAAAAAACTTCGGAAAATTACCTGATTGGCATCAAGGTAAAGGAGGAGAGGCCTTTATTTTTGTTGATGAGGTTGATATTAGATAATTTTGAATTTATTTTTATTTAGCACATAATAGTATATTAAGTATAATTTATAACAGATTGCATTCAACACTAGTAAAGAAAATATTTTGAAAATCTTTATTTTATCAAATTGAACGGAAAAGATTTAAAATTTAAAATAGATCTCATGAGACATTTATCAAACTTAATTATCATCTTGATTATTTCAATGTTATTATCTTTTTTTGGCTGGTTTGTTGATTCTGATCCAAAGGGTAATGACGTTCTTTTTAATATTTTTGAAATATGTATGATGAGTTTAGTTCATTTTTTGTTAATTTCTCCATTTTATTTTATAATAAAATTTATAAAAAATAAATTCAATAGTCGCATTAAAAACAAATAACTTATATTATTATCCCTCAATTTTATCTAATTTATAAATCTAATTAATACATTAACAAAATAGATTTATCTTTGTTATCTATTTATGGGTATAAATTTTTCAAATAATTATTGTAATAGTCTTATCGAATATAAAAGATTTTTAACTCGCGAGGTAAGCATGGGCGATCTTAAAATGGGGGCATTAAATCCGATTCGTATTCAAAGTATGACAACTACCGATACAATGGACACTCAAGCAACTGTTGAACAAAGTATAAGAATGATTGATGCAGGTTGCGAGTTGGTTCGAATTACTGCACCAAGTATTAATGAAGCTAAAAATTTAGAATTAATTAAAAAAGAATTAAAATTAAGAGGATTTAATACTCCTATTTGTGCAGATATTCATTTCACGCCAAATGCCGCTGAATTTGCAGCTCGTGTTATAGAAAAGGTGCGCGTAAATCCAGGAAATTATGCCGATAAGAAAAAATTTGAAGTGTTTGATTATACAGATTCTGCTTATGAATCAGAATTAGAAAGAATACGAAAGCGCTTTACTCCTTTAGTAAAAATATGTAAGGAATATGGAACTGCCATGCGCATTGGTACAAATCATGGTTCCTTAAGTGATAGAATATTAAGCCGCTATGGTGATACACCATTGGGAATGGTAGAAAGTGCTTTAGAATTTTTACGCATTTGCGAAGAAAATAATTACTTTAATATTGTAATATCGATGAAAGCAAGCAACACCCAAGTGATGGTGCAAGCGTATCGTTTATTGGTTGCCAAAATGATGGAAACAAATCGCAATTACCCCTTGCATTTGGGCGTTACTGAGGCTGGAGATGGCGAAGACGGAAGAATAAAGTCTGCAGTTGGTATTGGTGCTTTATTAGAGGATGGTTTGGGCGATACCATCCGTGTTTCTTTAACCGAAGAACCAGAATTTGAAATGCCTGTTGCAAAATTATTGGCTGAAAGATATTCGCTAAGAAAAGAACATAAAGAAATCCCTCAAATAAAATTCGAATTACCTTATAATCCTTTTGAATATCAACGTTTTCATACTAATGAGATTATTAATATCGGAAATCATAATGTCCCTCGCATTATAGCTGATTATAGTATGAAATCAGAGGTAACAGCTGCAAGTTTATTTGGTGTAGGTTATAATTATTCTGTGCCTCTTGATAAATGGAATTTAACTGATATGGCCGTTGATTATTTATTTTTAGGCGATAACAACATTAGTTTTGAAACTCCTGGAACGCTAGGATTAATATACAATTCTCAATCCTGGTTACCTCATAAAAATCACAAATTAAGTTTTCCTTTATTTTGTGGAGATGAATATTTTAGATCAACCGAAACTTCTTCAAAACTAAATTTTGTAGCGGTTACCATTGAAGTTTTAACTGCTGAATTTATTGAGAGAATAAAAAATCAAAATACAGTGTGTTTAGTTTTAGATTCTTTTAACATACACACCCTTCCAGAATTAAGACGAATGGCAATAGACCTTGCTCATCATCAATGTAAATTACCAATCATCATCAAATGTAATTATTCGCAGTTAAGTCAAGAAGAATTTCAATTATTCAGCAGTACCGATATTGGCGGTTTATTATTAGATGGTTTTGGTGATGGTATTTGGATTAAACAAAAAGAATGTGTTAGCATACAAATGTGTAATTCTACAGCTTTCGGAATTTTGCAGGCATCTCGCACACGCATTAGTAAAACGGAGTATATCTCTTGTCCTAGTTGTGGCCGAACATTATTTGATTTACAAGAAACTACACAAAAAATACGTGAACGTACCGATCATTTAAAAGGAATTAAAATTGGCATCATGGGTTGTATTGTTAATGGCCCCGGAGAAATGGCTGATGCTGATTATGGCTATGTGGGCACCGGACCCGGAAAAATTAGTTTATATAAAGGCAAAGTAGTTGTAAAGAAAAATGTTACCAGCGAAACAGCCGTTGATGAATTAATTGGATTGATAAAAGAAAATGGAGATTGGATAGAAAAAAAATAGAAAATTATTTTTAATTAAAGCCCTCTATTGGATAGCTTTTAATTTATAAAATTACTTTAAACTACCAATCATATCTTCAGGTCTCACCCATTGGTCAAATTGTTCATTGGTTACGTAACCCAATTCAATTGCAGCTTCTCGTAAAGTTTTGTTTCCTTTATGAGCAGTTTTTGCAATTTTTGCCGATTTTTCATAACCAATATGAGTATTTAGAGCAGTAACTAACATCAACGAATTTTCTAAATGTAATTTTAATTGCGGTAAATTTGGCTCAATTCCAATGGCACAATTATCATTAAAGCTAACACAAGCATCTCCAATTAATCGAGCTGATTGCAATACATTAGCAGCAATAACGGGTTTAAAAACATTTAATTCAAAGTGCCCCATAGAACCACCAATCGAAACAGAAACATCATTTCCAATTACTTGAGCACAAACCATCGTCATTGCCTCTGGCTGAGTTGGATTTACTTTACCAGGCATAATAGAAGAACCGGGTTCGTTATCTGGAATTATTATTTCGCCAATTCCGCAACGAGGACCAGATGATAACATTCTAACATCATTAGCAATTTTCATTAATGCAACTGCAGTTCTTTTTAAGGCCCCACTTAATTCAACCATTGCATCATGTGCAGCTAAGGCTTCAAATTTATTTGGCGCTGTAATAAATGGTATACCAGTTAATTCAGCAATTTTTTTAGCAACCAAGACATCGTATCCTTTTGGTGTGTTTAATCCGGTACCTACTGCTGTTCCGCCCAAAGCTAATTCTTTCACGGCTCCTAAGGCGTTATTTAGAGCACGAATACTCATGTCTATTTGTTGCACGTAACCGCTAAACTCTTGTCCTAAAGATAGAGGCGTGGCATCCATAAAATGGGTACGACCAGTTTTAATGATATCCTTAAATGCTTCTGCTTTTTTGTGTAAAGAGCTACGTAATTTTTGTAAACCAGGAATGGTAATATCAACAACTTGTTTGTATGCCGCAATATGCATAGCCGTTGGAAAAGTATCGTTGCTTGATTGCGATTTGTTTACGTCGTCATTTGGATGCAAAACTTTTTTTTCGTCAGATAAATTACCTCCGAATAAAACATGCGCGCGATAAGCAATTACCTCATTAGCATTCATATTACTTTGAGTTCCTGATCCAGTTTGCCAAATAACCAAAGGAAATTGGTCGTCTAGTTTTTTTGCTATTATTTCATCACAGGCTTTTGATATTAAATCGCATTTTTCTTTTGTTAATACACCCAATTCAAAATTAGCTAATGCAGCAGCTTTTTTTAAATAACCAAAAGCGTAAATTATTTCCTTTGGCATACTTGCTTCTGGCCCAATTTTAAAGTTGTTTCTACTGCGCTCAGTCTGAGCACCCCAATATACATGAGCTGGCACCTTTACCTCACCCATTGTGTCAGTTTCTATTCTAAATTCCATAATGATATATAAAAATATAAATGTAATGTTTTTTTAAGCTATTCAATAAAAGAATATATTAAGATTAATAGTTAAAAAAGGATTAAAAAAATAGAATTATTCAATCTATTTATTTTTAATAGAATAACTTATTGAAGAGTTTTCTAAGTTATTTTGAGGCAGAATCTCTCTTGATTCACGAATAACAATTTTTTGATGTAAATATTGATAAGTGTTTAAATTATATAATTTGTTTTCTTCAATTATTCTAATTAAAGCTGAAGCATATTTTGAAAAGGTAGCATAGCCAGCCTTTTTAAGTCCATAACACCAACCTTTATAATCTTTAATACCTAATTTAAATAAGTTAGAATAGCGAGGACGACTAGTTAAAAATAAACTGTGGTCATCAAAAGATTCTTCAACAGTATTATATTTTCTAAAACATTCGTTTAACTCATCGTCAGATTTTAATACCGTGTCTCCTTCCCATCCAACATGGCATTTAATTCCGAAATGATTATTAGATCTTTTTGCTAATTCGCTAACTCCACTTGAACTTTCATAAATCGCCTGAGCTAGTGTAACACAGGCAGGTATTTTGTATAATATCATTTGACGAATAGCTTGTTGAGAGTAATTGTCAATGTAAATTTGTGTTTTTAAATTGGGCGGTTGTGCTGTTAAATTGAATGAAAAAAGAAATAAAAAATTACATAGCACAATGGCTTTAAGGATTAAAAAAAGGCTTGTTGAAAAACTGCGTTTTATCATCTATATTTACAAAAATATGTATCATTTTAGCTACATTTCCAATTACTTCACATACATATTAACAATGCATTTTTGAAAATGAATAAATCTATTGTTTTTTTAACGCTTACAATATTGACAAAAAATATAGCTTTAAGTCAAATTAATTACAATTACCCCCTAACACCGAAGGAAAACGTTACAGATAATTATCAAGGCACTTTGGTAAAAGATCCTTATCGCTGGTTGGAAGATGATAAAAGTCCAAGAACAGATGACTGGGTAAAAAAAGAAAATACAGTTACCGAAAATTATTTGAAACAAATTATTTCGCGCGATAAGATTAAAAATCGCTTAACCGAATTGTGGAATTTTAATAAACAGTCGGCTCCCTTTAAAAAAGGAGATTTTTATTTCAGCTACAAAAACAACGGCTTGCAAAATCAAAATGTTTTATTTATTCAAAAAACATTGGAAGATGCCGGGCAAATATTGCTAGACCCAAATTCATTATCAAACGATGGAACCGTCTCATTAAGTGGCGCGTCTATTTCTAAAAACGGCCAAACCTTAGCTTACGGAATATCCAAAGCCGGCAGCGATTGGGTTGAAATTCATTTTAAAGATATACTTACAAAAAGAGATTTGCTTGATGAACTAAAGTGGATAAAATTTAGCGGGATGAGTTGGAAAGATGACGGCATCTTCTATAGCCGATACGATACGCCAAGTGGGAGCGAACTCTCTCAAAAAAATCAATTTCACAAAGTCTATTTTCATAAATTAGGGACAAAGCAAGAACAAGATGTGTTAGTTTTTGAAGATAAAGAACATGCTGATTATAATTTCGGAGCTTACTTAACAGATGATGAAAATTATTTATTTATAAGTACCAGCCAAAGCACCAGTGGTGAAAAATTAATTCTGAGAGACCTCAAGCATCCAAAACGTTCAGATATTATTATTTCAGGAGATTTTAATTTCGATTATGCTATTGTAGATAATATTGATTCTACATTTTATATGCAAACTAACCATAACGCCGCTAAATATAAATTAGTCTCATTCTCTATTAATGCTGCTGCTGCGGATAATTGGAAAACTATTTTACCCGAAAACAAAAATCTTTTGGAAGGTGTGCGCTTATGTAATAAAAAAATTATTGCTAATTATTTACAAAATGCCTCATCAAAATTATTTTGTTATGATTTGAATGGTAAGTTGGATAGAGAAATTAAATTGCCGGGTTTATGTAAATTGAGTGTCTTTAATTCAGATAAAAACGATGAGTTTGCAACGTATAGCACTGTTCAATATATTTCTCCGGAACAAAGCTATTTTTTGGATTTAAAAACATGGGAAAGTAAATTGATTTTTAAACCGAATTGTAAATTTAATTCAGATGATTATATAACCGAACAATTATTTATTGTTGGAAAAGGTGGCGTAAAGCTTTCATTTTTTATAACACATAAAAAAGATCTTAAAATGACTCCCGAAACTCCGTGTTTTGTATATGGCTATGGTGGATTTAACATTTCACTTTCGCCCGAATTTAGAATTGACAGAACGGTGTTTTTGGAAGCAGGCGGAATTTACGTTGTACCAAATTTGCGTGGGGGAGGAGAGTATGGTGAAGATTGGCACAAAGCTGGAACAAAATGTTTAAAACAAAATGTGTTTGATGATTTTATTTCTGTGTGCGATTTTTTAGTTGAAAAAAAATACACCTCCTATAATAAAATTGCGATTCACGGAAGAAGTAATGGTGGTTTATTAGTTGGTGCAGTAATGACACAACGCCCTGATATATGCAAAGTAGCTATTCCTGCAGTTGGTGTTTTAGACATGTTGCGTTTCCATTTGTTCACCATTGGCAGAGCATGGACTGTTGATTATGGTTGTAGTGACAATCAAAAAGAGTTTGATTGTTTGTATAAATATTCACCATTACACAATATAAAAGCTGTTAATTATCCTGCAACTCTTGTTTTAACTGGCGATCATGATGATAGAGTTGTTCCGGCACACTCTTTTAAATTTGCTGCAACTTTACAAGAAAAAAATAAAAGTCAAAATCCTATGCTCATCCGTATTGATGTAAATGCAGGGCATGGAGGAGGAAAACCAACCTCCAAACAAATTGCTGAGTTTGGCGATATGTGGAGTTTTGTGTTTTATAATTTAGGGATTAACTAAATTATAATTAAGTTAATTTCCCCCACCTTGATTGGGCGAAGAATTTTGAAATCGATTTCGATGAAAGGGATTAGAATCTGATTCCAAATCTTTAGTTGGCTCCACATTTTTAAATTTTTTAAAGTTATAGGTTAAGCTAACTAATGCATAACGTTTTAATACTTGAGTTTTGTTATCTTCACTATATAATCCTGTTACGGTTCTGCTTATACTTCTGTTTTGATTTAAAAGATCATAAACCGAAACCTTAAATTCTAAATTTTTAGATTTTAGAAATTTATAACCCAAATAAACGTTCCATAAAAAATAATTTTGATTAAAATTCTGACTTAATCCACTGTAAAGACTATGATTAAAATCACTATTAATCACTATATTTTTAAATAAAATCCAATTTATTTTAAAATTTGCATTATGGCTGAAGAAATTATTATTCGCACTTTTTTGTATAGAATTTTTTACAACAGTATAATTACCATTGTAGCTAATCGAAAAATCTATATTTTTATTCAAATTACTTCCAAGGTTAAGCCCTCCGCTATAAGCAAAATTGTCAGAGTAATTTATTAATTCGTTAATCATAGCCGGTGTATGATTATAATTTAATCCAGTGTTTAAATTAAAGTTACACTTAATATATTTTATCGGAAAGCCATATGTAAATGATACTCGGGAGTTATAAAACCCATTTAAATTAATAGGTTTTGTTATTTGACTTCCTGCTTTTATATTAAAATTTTGGATCAAGGTGTCTTGGTCTAAAATATAAGTTGCATTACTTATATAATTATCAAAATAGCCTGCATTTAAATATAACATAACATTTCGAGAGGTTATTAAATCAAAACCTCCAAACCTAATATTAATATTGTTTTCAAAGGTTTGTTTGAGTTCCGAATTTCCAGATTTTATCTGTAATGGATTTGATATGTCAATTACATTTTGCAATTGATTAATATCTGGAA
>CAMCZO010000039.1 GCA_945887955.1 Chitinophaga pinensis
GAAAAATTAGATCAAATTGTTCTTAAAAAACTTAACGTTACCGAATTAACCGAAGTAAAACTAGACAAATGGAAAAACTTTTTAAATAAATTTCATAATCCTAGCAAAGAAGTTCATATCGGTTTAATAGGAAAATATGTTGAATTAAAGGAGTCCTATAAATCTATTGCTGAAGCATTAATACATGCTGGAGCATTAAATGATTGTAAAGTAATAGTAAATTGGATTCATAGTGAAAATTTAAATAATGATAATATTTCTGAAATTTGTAAAGATTTGAAAGGAATTATTGTGGCACCAGGTTTTGGAAATCGTGGAATAGAAGGTAAAATTGACGCAATTAAATTTGCTAGAGAAAATAAGATTCCATTTTTAGGGATTTGCTTAGGAATGCAATGTGCCGTTATTGAATTTGCAAGAAATGTTATTGGCCTAAAAGACGCTCATAGTTCAGAAATGAATCCCAATACAAGCAGCCCAGTAATTGATTTGTTGGAGGATCAGAAAAACATTTCTCACATGGGTGGCACCATGCGATTAGGATCTTTTCCATGTAAAATTAAAGAAGGAACTTTAGCTAATAAAATTTATAAACAATTAAATATTAAAGAAAGACACCGTCATCGTTTCGAATTTAATAATAAATACACTCAACAGTTTATTGATAAGGGCATGATAATTTCGGGGATTAATCCAGATGCAGAATTAGTAGAGATTGTTGAACTTTCTTCTCATCCTTTTTTTATTGGAGTTCAATTTCATCCTGAATATAAAAGTACGGTCGAAAATCCACATCCACTTTTTGTTAGTTTTATAAGCGCGGCACTTTCTTGATGGAATTAGCTTCGGTTGGATACTTTATTAAAACGCATGGCGTAAAAGGTCAAATTATTCTAAAAATTGAGCATCAGTTTAAAGAAAAAGATGTTAAAGTATTGTTTATTGAAACTGCTACCGGAAAAGCTCCTTTCTTTGTTAATGGGTATAAAAATAATAATCATGGCTTAATTTTTTCTTTGGAAGAAATAACCAGTGTCGAACAAGCTAAAAAACTAATTGGTAAAGTTGTTTTTATAGCAAAAAATATTTTAATAGAAAAAGAAGAAGAATTTGATTGGTTAGACTATATTTTAATAGACAAATCATTAGGCGAGATTGGCAAAATTGAAAGCGTTAGTAATAATGGCCAGCAATTGTTATTAAAATTAAATTATAAAAATAAAGAAATACTATTACCGCTAGTTGATTCATTTATTGAAAAAATTGATCATGATCATAAAAAATTATTTTTTAATGCTCCTGATGGATTAATTAACCTTTATTTAAGTGAAGAATAAATAAAAAAGATAGCAAATAATTAAAATTTAATTAAATTTGCACAAAATTGGTGAGATGCCTGAGAGGCCGAAAGGACATGTTTGCTAAACATGCGTACGGGTAACCGTACCGAGGGTTCGAATCCCTCTTTCACCGCAAATAAAGTTTAAAACCCTTGTATTTACAGGGGTTTTGTTTTTTTGTTTTGAGGTTATGGTAAAGTTTATTTGTTCCTTTCGTTAAACATCTTTTAACTCCTTCTCATTTATTTTATATTTTTTCGATTTGAAAGTATAAACCAATTTGCAGATTTTTTAAACCTTTTTAAGACTTTTGGCAGATTCTTAAACCTCATTTTTTCTGCCAATTAATCGCAATAATAATTATAAAGAATTTAAGGAATGGCTAATTATTAAATTATTCGTAAAATTTATTTTTTTTAAATTAACAATTTATTGTACATAAGTAATTTTAATTAAAAATTTCTCAAATAACTTTAGTAATAACTTCATTAAATGAATGTAATTTCAAAAATTTCTCAAAAAAATAAAATTATTATTTTACAGGTTCTTTTTTTGATTTCATTTAAACAAGTTTTTTCTCAAAAATATGCGCCAATTGAACATCTAAAATACTATGGTGTTTTAACTGATAATTTGCCTGGTGAATACAAAAGCTCAATTACCGTAAATTTTAATTTTAATAGTGAGACTAAATTATTATTAGTAAATCCCAAAAAAAACAAATCCAAAATAAATGAAAATAACATAAGTATTGAATTAAACAAAACTACAGTAGTTTTTCTTAAAATTTTCATCAAAAACAAACCGATTGATACAATATTTGTTGGAACTTATATTTTTAATAAAAATTCTAATTTACCTATAGTTTCCTTGCATTTAAAACGAGAAGATTTTGACAATCCAGGAGGGATTTTGACCGGAGAATTGCTAACCGTAGACTCATTACCTGTCAGAATTGGTAGGGTTTGGAAAAAACAATCAATTCCTGTATTTATGGAATACTTCGAAAATAGTAAATTTAATTATGGGGGTGCATTTAGAATTAAACCATTTGGAGGTATGACCTTAGGTCTACCTGAAAAATCAATGAGAATTTATGCAGATTCTACAATTGGGCCAAAAAAAATATATTTTAGTCCATTTATGAATAAAAAATACGAATCTTATAAATCTTTTGTTATCAGAACATCCGGAAATGATCAATTCTATACTCGGATAAAAGATATGATGATTAGTTCTATTGCTAAAGATTTAAAAATTGATTATTTGGACTATAGACCATCAGTTATTTATATTAATGGCGAATATTGGGGGATATATAATCTTAGAGAAAAATGTAATTTAGAATATCTCAATTATAATCATAATGCTAAAAAAAATAAAGAAACTATACTATTAGAATTGGATGGCAGAAATTCGAAAGAATACAATGCTATGGTTTCCTATGTGGGTAAAAAATTTCCAATAAATAGCGCAGTAGATTCTATAAATAAAAAAATAATTTTAGAAAACTACATAGATTATATAATTCTTCAGATTCATATTCAAAATACAGATTCTAGAGGGAATGTTAGATTTTGGAAAAGCAAATCGCTCGATAATCTTTGGAGGTGGATATTTTTCGACTCTGATTTAAGTTGCGCAAAATCGCAAGCAAATTTTAACTACCTTGAAAAAAGACTTAGCATAGAGCAAACAGATTGGTATAATCCTAAATGGGCAACAATTTTACTTAGAAATTTAATTTCACATAAAGAAATTAAAAATCTATTTATTAACGAATATTGCTTACTTCTTGGAACTAAGCTCCATGTTGACACGCTCAAAAATAGAGTTGATTTTTTTTCAAATATTATTAGACCAGAAATCCCTAATCACGTTTTAAGAAGAAATCTAACTAATCGTCAAAGTTCTAAAAGTTGGGAAAATCAAATTAATGATTTTAAAACTTTTTTTAAATTGAGAAATGAAACTGCTCCTCAGCATCTAAAAAAATGTTTTAATATAAAGGGTAATTTGTCTTCATTAAAAATAAGTTCAAATATTAAGGGGATAAATGTTATTAGACTAAAAAATACTGCATATCTATTTAACTATGCTGAAGCTAACTTTTTTAATGATATACCAGTTCAATTTGAAGCTACAGATTTAAATCCAAAATATAAATTTATTAATTGGCAAGAATTTAAAAGTGAAAATAATTCCTTTTGTACAGTTTATACGAGTAAAACTAAAGAGATTAATGCGATATATGAAAGAAAAAAGTATTCAGAATTGCATAATAAAATTATCTGTAATTATGTGCATTATAAATCCAATAAAAAAAATGACTTTTATATAATAGGTTTAACCAACATTTCAAATAATAATTTGAATGAAATTGATCTAAATATAAGATCAATGGAAAAAAAGGAAAATTATAATATAAAAATAAACAATTTTAATATTCAGGAAACGAAATATTTAACTAATAACTTAGAAAAAGCAAAAAAATTAGTTGGTAAAGAAAAATTTATTTTAATGGATTCATCATTTTATTTTAGACCAAAAGAAAATGAATTAGTTATATTAGATAAGTTGGACAATATTATTGACACGATTTTTATAACTAAAATAGATACGATCAAAAAACTAAAAAAAGGCATGTCCTATTTTAGAAATTATGAAAATGGAAATTGGTCATCTAAAAGAGAAAAAAATGTTGAAAAAATTAATCAAAATATAATTTTAAAAAATAAAACAAATAAAATTCCTTACATTATTTCCATATTATTAATTATAATAATTATTTATTTAATTATAAAAAGAAGAAAATTAAAACAACTTCTAGTTGTTTTTCTAATTTTTTCGAAAATTTCATATTCACAAAATAATATAAAAGATCGTTTCGGTCTTGATTCAGTTCAAACTAAATTAATAGATAATAAAGGGCTAGGCTTTGACTCATTATATGGCTGCAGAAATGTTAGAGTTGTATTAAAGAATTTGATTTATAGAGGAGGAAACAATAATCCGATATCGGTTCAAAACCCCTTAACTTTAAATACAATAAATGATTTAAAACTTCTAAATTTTAATAAAATAATATATTTATATAACCGAAATTTTGATAAATATTTTCCTCAAGAAAGGTTAGACTCATTAAAAAAAAGCGGAATTGATTACGAATGCTCTCCGACAATTGATTCAACAAGTACATATTCTTTTTTGTCATACGTTCATTCTCGAGCAAATTTAGAGAACCCATCATTAACATTTATTCATTGCTGGAATGGCTGGCACCAAAGTGGATGGCTTTCTTCGTTAACTTTAATTCAGTTTTGTGATTATAGTAATGATTTAGCTTTAAAGTATTGGACTCTTAACACAGATGGAAATCATAAGGGTTATAAGAAAGTATACAAGGGAATACTTGAATTTAAACCCTACAAGAATTTAACATTTACAAAAAATCAAAAAATTAAATATTGTCCGTGTATGGAGAATAAAAAAACTGAATCCGATGTTAAAAAATTAAATGTTAATAACGATAAAACTAATTATTATATAGTCAAAAAAAATGAATCCCTGAATAAAATAGCTGATATTAATCGAACAAATGTTGAAACTATTAATAAGCTTAATAAGTTTAAAAAATCACATAAACCAAAAGTAGGAGATAAGATTAGAATAAATTAATATTTATGGGAGATAAAATAAACGCATTATTAGATGACTTACAACTTTTTTTCTTAAGAATAATGGATTTTCCTCTAACTTTTCAAATGCTACTTTGGCTAATTTTAATTTCGTTAACTTATTTATTATTTTTATTTATCATGGGCGGATTAAAATTTAAAACATTAACAATAACAACTAAAATTATTATTTATTGCTCAGTTGTTTTTATTTGTTTGAGTTCTTTAGGTGCTACGATTTTTGATTTTAAACATAAACAACTCGAAACAGAGATCCTAAATAGAAAAAAAATTGTTGTAACTAATTCTAATATTAAAAACTCTGATAACTATTTTAATAAATATTTATCAAAATTAAGATTTTTAAAATTTGCTACTGTGAAAAAAATAGATTACATAGAAAATAATTCAGGATTAGAAATTCTTGAGCTTTCTTACGACTCTCCAAAAATTAATGCTTTTTTAGCTACAATCGATTTAACAAAATATGATGTAATAATAGATTCAAATATTACAAAAAAAGAACTTACTTCTGTGTTTTCGAAAAAATATAATATAGATGTTGCTGTAAATGGAGAGGCTGGAACCACGCCAGGAAAATTTGCCCCACTCGGCCAATGGGCTGGAAACTATATTGTAAATGGAAAAGTAATTATGATGGAAGATACTTATATGAGGCCATTTTTATCATTTGATAAAAATTCAACTGCTAAGTATTATCCGGATAAACTTATAGTTAAAACTCCTAATTCAGATATGTATAATGTAATATGGGGACGATTTGATTTATTAATTGGTGGTAAAATAGCAATTGATAATAGAGATGGAACAAAAGATAATCCTTACCCGCGAACAATAGTAGGTATTGATCAGAGTGGGAAACGCGCTTTTTTTTTAATTGCAGACGGAAGAAAACCTTTGTATAGTATAGGCATGACTATGAAAATTTGTGGTGAAGTGCTTTTAGCAGTTGATGCATTTGATGCTATGGCCTGCGATCAGGGTGGGAGTTCAATGATGTATTCAAAAATTAACGGAATTATAAATAGACCTGCAGATGGAAATGAAAGAATAGTATATAGCCATTTAGGTTTTAGATTAAAAAAATAGATTTATAATAATATTAAAAGGTTTTATAAATAACATTACATCTACTTATATTCTTTACTTTCGTAATAAATAATTGAAAAAAATACACACATATAAATCAATGTTGTTTTGTCTATTGATATCAACTATTGTAATTAATCAAAAAATATATTATGATAATTATCATTCAATACGGGATAGTTTAATTAGAATTTATTGTGTCAAATCCTCAATTATTATAGGCGTTGATATTTATGAATCAGAAGGAAAAGGTGGATATTCAGAAAATAATAAAGATGTTCAGTATCTGTTAGGAGGGTTATAAATATATATATGACCTTACAAATAAATAAATTTTACTTTCTAATATATTTTATTAATTCAATAAATAAAGTGCGTCTAATTATATTATTATTATTTTTAATTAATACTTCTGCTTATTCACAATCTAAATTAAATTGGAAGTTAAAATTAAATGAAGATAAAAATAAAATTTTGGTTGCAGCTCACCGTGGTGATTGGAAAAACTTTCCGGAAAATAGTATTGAAGGGGTTAAATCCTGTATTGATAGAGGTGTAGATATAATTGAAATTGATGTTCATAAAACTAAAGATGGGCATTTTATTTTAATGCATGATGAATCAGTTAGAAGAACTACAAATGGCAGAAAACGAGTATCAAAATATCTTCTAAAAGACATAATAAATCTTCATTTAAAAAATATGAACGGAGAAATAACTAACTATACTGTTCCAACCTTAGAGTCTGTATTATTAGTTGCAAAAGATAAGGTCATAATTAATATAGATAAAAGTGCTGGATATTTTAATGAATTATTAAAAATAATAGATGAATTAAATTGCGGTTCAAATGTAATCCTGAAAGGAACTGGCCCAGCCAATTTTTTTTATAATTTATCGAAAATAGATACAACTGAAACCTTATTTATGCCAATTTTAAATGGAAGGAGAAATGATATTGATACTTTTGCAATGAAATCAGAAGCCCCTTTGATTGAGGTTTTAATTAAATCTGATACTGAATTCGTATGTAAAAGAGACGTTCTTGATAGAATAAAAAATTACAAATGTAAGATTTGGTTTAATGCATTATTTAATAGCATTTCTGGAGGACATTCCGAACGAGATGGAGCTATAGACTCATGGAACTGGTTTATAGAACATGATGCGAAAGTTATTCAAACAGATTACCCATTCGAATTAATTCAATACCTCAGTGATCTTAATTTACACGAAATCCCAAAAGGATTTGAAAAAGTTAGTTTATTAAACCTTCCGCTTAAAAAATCTGAAGTTTTAAAAGATAGTTCTATCATTAAAAATATTTTAGATTATTCAGATTCGATTCCAATAAATTTTAAAGGAACGCAAAATAAAATAAAGAATGAAAAATCTAAAGAAATCCTTAAAAAAAAGAATACTAAACTTGTAAAATATTATTTAGTTAAGAAAAAAGACACTATCGATAAAATATTATTAAAAAATAATATTAGTTTGAAACGCTTTATTAGTCTAAACCCGAAAATTAATCCTAAAAAGAAACCTAAAATAGGAATGAAAATTAGAATTAAATAATTTAGACAGCCAATCGCTAAAACAATCGGCAATTAATGCAATTCAAAACAATGCTGAGCATTATGCTTATTTGGAGCTTTTGTAATTAAGAAATTTGCCTGACGACATTAACGCATTTTCTAGTCATCCAGCTAATTTAAATAACAATGCTATTTCTTCAGTCGCAGCGGTTTCTTCAGAATTTAGCATTAAAATGACTCGTAAAAGCTTTTAACTTTCTCTTCTTTTGTTATTTTTTTTCACTCATAGTTTATGTTACTTAATTTAGAGATCCTCTATGGCTAAGCCTTATAAGGATTAAATAGCAACAGTCACATCTCTCACTTAACGATAATATAATTTTAAAACTTTTTTTAATACCAAAAAATTGCTAACTTTGCAGTCCTTTTTTAAATGTTTATTAACAATATATAAATAATAGCCTCTAAATTGAAGAATTTTAAACAAATACTTACCCTAATTATCTCAATAAGCTCTAGCTGTTTGTATTCTCAGATTGGCCCACCTACCGGTCCTTCGTGTTGGCCCCCCCCTTGTATACCAATTGACGGGGGAGTAAGTATTTTAATAGCGGCAGGTCTTGCTTATGGGGTAAAAAAAATAAATGATATTCATAAAAAAAAATAATTTTAACTCAATTATTATTTAAATGAAAGCGCTAAAAAGGCCCAATGTATTCATTCGTTTTATCTTAATATCTTCTTTTTTATACGCTTTGCTTTATATCGTTTATCAATTTATTGTTAAAAAATACACTTATTACGATCAAAATTTTATTGGTTTAATCATTAATTCATCTGACTTCTTACTAAATTTTTTGGGTTTTAAAACATATAAAGTACTGCAGGATAGAGATATGCAAGTAATTGGCATCGATGGCGCTAATGGAGTTTGGGTTGGTTCAAATTGTAATGCAATTACTCTTTTTGCACTTTTTTCAGTTTTTATTATCGCTTATCCCGGAAACCAAAAGCATAAATTTTGGTATATTCCAATAGGCATTATAATCATTCATTTGCTTAACATTTTTCGAGTATTAGCTCTAGCAATGATTTCGTTTTATCGCCCAGATTTATTAGAATTTAATCATACCTATACTTTTACTTTTATTATTTATGGAGTTATTTTTCTTTTATGGTTAATTTGGATAAACAAGTTTTCTGAAAAATCAATACTAATTCATGAATAAACTAAAATGGATAATTTTATTTATAATTTGTTTTGCTTGCATGGGATATTTTCGTGAATTTTTCTTTGTTCACCTTAATAATATTATGTATTACAAATATTATAATCGAATTCCAGAATTACCAATTCCTAAATTAATGTTCTTTTTTGATTCCGTTTCCTTTAATAGTTTATACTATTTTAAATATATATTTACTTTTTTTTGGGCTGGTTTATTTTTAATTTGTAATTATTTTACGCTAAAAAAATTAACAAATACAGCCTTTTTAATTAAACTTCTTTTTATAGCTTATCTTCTAATTCTATTAATAGCTTCATTTGCAATGCTATATGGCTTCCTTATAAATAATCGACTTCAAAGTGATGAATATACTCTAAGCAGATGGCTATTAGGAATTGCTCAATCTCCTTTAATTTGTTTAATTTTGTTGGCGTCAGAAAAACTATATAATAAATCGATAAAAAATGATTAAAAAAGATTCTATTATTTTTAAATTAATAAAAGAAGAATTGCACCGCCAAACATCAGGCGTTGAATTAATAGCTTCCGAAAATTATGCGAGTAATCAAGTGATGCAGGCAATGGGCAGTGTTTTAACCAATAAATATGCCGAAGGTCTTCCTTTTAAAAGATATTATGGTGGCTGCGAAGTAGTCGATAAAATTGAACAATTAGCCATTGACCGAGCTAAAAAATTATTTGGTGCCGAATGGGTTAACGTTCAGCCCCATTCGGGAGCTCAAGCTAATGCCGCTGTTATGTTGGCCTGTTTAAAGCCCGGCGATATCATATTAGGACTAGATTTATCTCATGGAGGGCATTTGACTCATGGTTCGGCAGTTAATTTTTCAGGTAAATTATATGAACCAAAATTTTATGGAGTAGAAAAAGAAACTGGGCTTATTAACTATGATAAACTAGAAGCCACGGCTAAAAAAGAAAATCCAAAAATGATTATTTGTGGGGCTAGTGCATACTCAAGAGACTGGGATTACCTCAGATTAAGAAAAATTGCAAATGCAGTTGGTGCTATTTTATTAGCAGATATATCTCATCCAAGTGGATTAATTGCAAAAGGGATTTTAAACGACCCTTTGCCTCACTGCCATATTGTTACCACCACAACTCATAAAACATTAAGAGGGCCTCGCGGAGGAATGATTATGATGGGAAAAGATTTCGAAAATCCATTTGGCGAAAAAACTTTGAAAGGCGAAATTAAAATGATGAGTAATCTTCTCGATATGTCTGTTTTCCCTGGCACTCAAGGCGGTCCTTTAGAACATGTAATTGCGGCAAAAGCAATAGCTTATGGCGAAGCATTAAGCGATGATTACATGCACTATTGTGTTCAAGTAGTCAAAAATGCTCAAACTATGGCCAATGGATTTAGTGCATTAGGTTACGATATTGTTTCAAAGGGAACAGACAATCACATGTTTTTAATTGATTTACGCAATAAAAATATAACAGGCAAAGAAGCCCTAGCTGCTCTTGAACAAGTAAATATTACGGTAAATAAAAATATGGTGCCTTACGATGATAAATCTGCTTTTGTTACATCGGGTATTCGAATAGGATCTCCTGCAATAACAACCAGAGGATTAAAAGAAAAGGAATCACTAAAAATCGTTTCTTTAATTGATGCTGTTTTAACAAATAAAGATAATTTGAAAGAACTAAAAAAAATTAAGAAGAAAGTAAATACAATGATGGAAGTTTTTCCTTTATATAAAAATGAATAATTAATTAATTGTTTTAAAAAAAAATATAATTTAGTTTTTCAAAACTATACTTTTGACATTTTAGCTCCATAAATTAGCATAGTCATTAAGGAAAAGGGATTAATTATTACCAGTTTTGCTAATTTACTTTGTCAGGTATTTCAAATATGAGGCATTGGCGCTTCATTTATTGGAACTTTAGCCAGTTATTTATTTGCTAAAATTGCTTGAATGATGATAAAAAACCTTAATAAATATTAATTTAATTTTTACCAATTTATTAAATACCCATCCAAAGTCTTAAATATAATAATTTAATAAATTTATCATCAACCATTTTTTTTATCTTAGCGTTTTATTTCTTAACGCCATTTATAAATGAAATCTTTTAATCGCACTAAAATTGTTGCAACCATGGGGCCTGCAACAGCTGATATTTCTGTTTTAGAAGAAATGTTTAACCAGGGCTTAGATATTTGCAGAATTAATTTTTCCCATGGAGATTACGATGCAATTTTAAATACAGTTTCTAATATAAGAACATTAAATAAAAAATTAGAAATGCATGTAGGTATTTTAGCCGACCTACAGGGCCCAAAATTAAGAATTGGTTTAGTTAAAAATAATTCCGTTAATTTAATTACTGGCAAAGAAATTAGTATTACTACCAAAGAATGCGAAGGAGATGAAAACATCATTTATATTACCTACCCTCAATTTCCGAGTGATGTAAAAGTAGGCGAAACCGTTTTAATTGATGATGGAAAATTACAGTTAAAAGTGTTAGAAACAAATTTTAAAGACCATGTGAAATGCTTAATCATAATGGGCGGCCATTTAACTTCAAAAAAAGGCCTTAATTTGCCAAATACAAAAATCTCATTACCCTGCCTTACTCCAAAGGACATTATGGATTTAGATTTTGCTCTAGAACAAGATTTTGATTGGATAGGCTTGTCTTTTGTAAGGAGCGGATCAGATATTATTACATTAAAAGATCTTATAAAAAGTAAAAACAAAAAAGCTCGTATTATTGCAAAAATTGAAAAACCAGAAGCGATTGAAGAGATAGACAATATTATTGATTTAGCTGATGGTATTATGGTAGCAAGAGGAGATTTAGGTGTTGAGCTACCAATGGAAAGGGTTCCGCTTTTGCAAAAAATGATTGTGCAAAAATGTATCCAGATTGGAAAGCCAGTAATTATTGCAACGCAAATGATGGAAAGTATGATTATTAGCAACACTCCAACTAGAGCTGAAGTGAATGATGTGGCAAATGCTGTGATGGACGGAGCTGATGCTGTGATGTTAAGTGCCGAAACATCTGTTGGAAAATTTCCAATTAAGGTTGTAGAAATAATGAGAAAAATAATCACCGAAGTAGAAGAATTAGATTCTATTTATTACAAAGAAAATACACCTCAAATAAAAACCATTACCTACATTACCGATAGTATTTGTTTTAATGCCTGCTCTCTAGCTCATCATGCTGGCGCAAATGCAATTATTAGTATGACAAATAGTGGTTACACAGCATTTAAACTTTCAAGCCATAGACCAAAAGCTCCCATCTTTATTTTTACAGATAATTTATCTTTACTTACAGCGCTTAATTTAGTTTGGGGGGTTAGAGGTTATTATTATGATAAATACGAAAGCACCGATCATACAATTGATGATTTAAAAGATATTATTAAATCTAAAGGCTTACTAAAAAAAGATGATTTAGTTATAAATATTGCAAGTATGCCAATGAAAGAAAAAGGTCGCACAAATATGATGAAGTTGAGTTATATCAGTTAATGTGGCTATTTGCTCCAAATATTGATTGCAACCATGGTTTTTCTTCTAGGCATGGCGGAATTTCAAAAAAACCTTTTGACAGCTTAAATTTAGGCGGTCATGATGATAATTTAGATGACATTAAAATAAATCAACAAATCGCTTTAAAAAAATTAAAACTAAATACTATCAAATTAGCATTTTTAAATCAAGTGCATGGCAACGAGGTAAAAATTGCAAAAAATGGATGTCAAGAAGGTGATGCTCTAGTTAGTAATGAAAATAAAATTGCACTTGTTATTAGTATGGCCGATTGTTATCCGATTTTATTTTACGATAAAAAAAATTCAGTTATTGGAGCCGCTCATGCCGGATGGCGTGGTACATTAAATATGATTGCTTCAAACACTATTAAAAAAATGATAGAAATTGGTGCGGAGTCTAAACATATTCAAGTTGCAATTGGGCAAGGCATTTCTCAAAATAAATTTAAAGTGGGTCTTGATGTAATAAACCAATTTATTGATGCGGGTTTTTCAAAAAATTGTTTAAAAAACAATACGATTAATTTAATTTTATGTAACAAACAAGTATTATTGAATGAAAATATTTTAGAAAAAAACATTTGGTCCCTAAATCGTTGTACATTTGAAAAAGATTTTTTTAGTTATAGAAGAGATCAACAAATAACCGGAAGAATGTGGTCTATTATTGCTATGTCTTAAAATGAAAAATATTATTTTTTTTATATTTATTCTTTTTTTTATTCCATCTTTCATGGCTCAAAAAGCCAGTATGTATAATCAATTTATATTTAATAAAGCTGGGCTAAATCCTGCGGCTTCAGGTACAGACATAAATCAAAAATTTAATTTTGCATTTGGATTAAGCAATCAATGGCTTGGCGTTTTAGGTTCGCCATTACAGAATTTTGTTAATATATCTCGGACTTATAAGCCCCCAAGAAGCTATATTCGTTGGCATAATGTCGGATTGTATGTCGATAACAGCTCATCTGGATTCATGTATAACGTTGGCTTATATGTCAACTATTCTTACCATATAATTATTAAAAAAGGATTAATTGCTTCGTTTGGAATTTATGCAGGCTTCAAAAACTATGGGATAATCGCCCGCGCTGATCCAAATGACCCAGTATTTAAAAATTCCAATCCAAGTATTTATCCCGATTTTATTCCTGGATTTCGTTTTACCGGAAAAAAATTCTTTATGGATGTTGCAATTAAACAACTCAATATTTTTAAAATTGAAAACTTCGAGCGAAAATATATTGGACCATTAAATATAGGCACCCCATATACCTATAATCCTAATATTTATTTTGCTTACGGCAGAAAAATTGGTTTAACCGATGAAATTTTGTTCCTACCCTCAGTGGCAGTAAATTTAGAAATTATTGACATTCCAATGATTGAAACTTCTGCTATGTTTTTTTATGATAACCGAATTGGAGCTGGAATAGGTTTAAGAAATCTAAATTTTTTTAATACTACTTTACAATTGCGCGTTCAGCAAAATTTAACTATAGGTTTTTCCTATTCTTACCCTTTAAACGCCTCCCGATATGCTGCACCTAATAGCTTTGAATTTATTATTGGAGTTACTCCATATGGGATGAATTCGAAAATTTTTGGTGCCATTAAACATTCTGTTTCTAAATCTCCAACTTTAGATTATTAAATATGAGAAAAAAACTATTTTACTTATATATTTTTATGCAGGTGTGTATCAATGCTCAAACACCATTTGAAATCATAAGAAAAAATATTGTTAGTTCTAATCATCAAAATTCTCTTAGCATTATCGATTCATGTTTAAAAGTTCAATATCAAATTGATAGTTCAATGTATTATAAAGGATTGGTTTATATAAAAAATAATAACATTAAACTCGCTACAAAACAATGTATCACTCTTCATAAAAAATATCCGAATTTTTACGAAGTTCATTATTTAAATGGATTAATTTGTTTTTCGCAAAATAAATTTTTTAAAAGTGTATCCGAATTTAGTAAAATCATTAAAATTAATCCTAACGATGCTAAAGCGCTTTATAATCGTAGTATTGCCTATGGTAAACTTGAAGATTATGATGACGCTATTGCTGACTTAGATAGTTGTTTAAAAATAAATCCTAATTATGAAATGGCCCATTATTCAAGAGCGTATTGGCTTGAATATTTAGGAAAATATAAAGAAGCAATAGAAGATTATCAAATCGTTATTCGCATAGATCCAATGAATTTTGATGCTTATTTTGGTTTGGCCTATTTATTTAATATTTTAAAAGAAAATGAAAAGGCCTGCGATGTTATTAATAATGCCATTTTAATGGGTTCTCAAATTGCGACCGAATTAAAAGAGAGTTTTTGCAAATAAAAACTAATTAAATTAGTTTAGTTTTTTGAATTTATATAAACTTCTTTGGCAGTTTTAATTGAAACGGCATTAAATTTTTTCTCCAAATATGTCATCACCTTTTCTAAAACCTCTTTTCCATGATCATCTAACAAATTAATGTCTTTAGCAAACACTTCATTAATTGCCAACTCCTTAATGGCCTTTACTTTTTTTGGAATCTCTCCAAAAGCAAGCTCAATATTCCTTTCGTGACATAACTCAATAAACCGATTGGTTTTATTTTTAATAATCAGCTCACACTTAATAATTTCATTTTTACGTAATTGTAAGTTCTTTGCAGCTCGAGTTTTAATAGAATTAATATCAATATAATTAAGCGATTTTTGATTGGCAACCTCAGACTCAACATTATTAGGTATACCTAAATTAATAATTACTTTTTTTGAAAGCTCGCTAGCTACCAAATTATTATAAATTGATTTGGTAATAATTGTCTCCGAACTTGATGTGCAAACAATTAAAACATCAAAACCTTTTTTATATTTAATTAATTCAGATAACTCGTAGGCTTTACCTTGTAAAATTTTAGCTAGTTTTTTTGCTCTTTCTAAGGTGCGATTAAAAATAGTAAAGTTCGCAAACTTATGTTTTTGAAAATATTTCGACAAAACAATATTTGTTTCACCGCTTCCTACAAATATAATTCGCGCATTATTTTTAATTCCTAATTCTCTAAGTTGACGGTATGCCAATGAAGCAACCGAAACTGGATTTCTGGCAATATCGGTATTGGTGTATATTTCTTTTGCAGTTTCAATGGTTTGCTTAATCAACAATCGAATAAAATCTCCGGTTAATCCCAATTGATTACAAAAATCATACGATTTTCTAACTTGCGTAAGTATTTCTCTCTCCCCAACAACTAAAGAATCTAATGAAGATGCTAACTTTAAACAGTGTTCAATTGCAAAAATACCTTCATAGATTTCTGAAGCCTTTGCCAATTCGTCTAATTCTTCCTTATTTATTCGGCTATTTAAAAATAAAATAATTCTTTTAATGAATTCTTCATTAATATCTTGTGCCGATTTAATAATCAATTCTACACGATTACATGTAGTTAAAAATAATAATTCGTCCAGATTAAAATTAATTTTAAGCCCTCCTAAAACATTTTTTTGTTCATCTTCAGAAAGATGCAGCTTTCCGATTAATTCAAAAGAAAAATGCTTGTGAGTAAACGCTATGACCTTAAAAGATTCCAATTATTTAATACAAAGGTGAGATTAGTATGAGTTTATTTTGTCATACAATTGTCATATAAAGATAAAAATTAATTACATTAGATTTGAAACCATATTGGCACTTATGCCATTTTAAACATTTTAATTTAAAATTGTTATTACTCAATTTATATCATATAGTTTTAAAATACTAAAAAATGAAAACAGAATTATTATTTTAATTAGTATTTTGTTAATTTGCAGTTATGTTAGTTAAAACTTACGGCTATGCTTTACAAGGAATTACCGCCACCAAGGTAACCGTTGAAGTTAATATTAGCGTGGGTGTTAATTTTTATTTAGTTGGTCTTCCTGATAATGCTGTAAAAGAAAGTCAACAAAGAATAGATACCGCCCTAAAACAACATGGTTATAAAATGCCTGGCAAACAAATTACCATAAATATGGCGCCAGCAGATATCCGAAAAGAAGGTTCTGCATACGATTTATCTATTGCCATGGGCATTTTAGCAGCAAGCGAACAAATCCCTTCAAACAAAATTTCTGATTATGTAATTATGGGCGAATTAGCACTTGACGGAGAATTAAGAGCAATTAAAGGTGCACTCCCCATTTCTATTCACGCCAAATTAGATGGCTTTAAGGGGATTATTTTACCTGAAGCCAGTGCCGCTGAAGCTTCGGTAGTAAATGGATTAGACGTTTTGTATGCAACAAATATTAAACAAGTTATAGATTTTTTTAATAATAAAGGCGATCTACAAAAAGCAGAACTAAATTTAGACGAAGATTTTTTAAATAAATCTGATCCAAATGAATATGATTTTTTAGATGTTAAAGGGCAAGAAAATATTAAACGAGCACTAGAAATTGCAGCAGCTGGTGGCCATAACGTAATTTTAATTGGTCCACCCGGTGCCGGAAAAACTATGTTAAGTAAACGCTTACCAAGTATTTTACCCCCACTCTCAATAGACGAAGCGCTTGAAACAACAAAAATTCATAGCGTTGCCGGAAAAAATAATCGCGGCTTAGTTAAACAGCGCCCTTTTAGAAGCCCTCATCATACCATTAGCGATATCGCTCTGGTTGGAGGCGGCATTAATCCGCAGCCTGGCGAAATTAGTTTAGCGCATAATGGTGTTTTGTTTTTAGATGAGTTGCCCGAATTTAAACGCAGCGTTTTAGAAGTAATGCGGCAACCCATGGAAGACAGAATGGTAAACATTAGTCGAGCAAAATATAGTGTTGAATATCCGGCAAGTTTTATGTTAATCGCGAGCATGAATCCATGCCCATGCGGATATTACAATCATCCTGAAAAAGATTGCGTGTGCGCGCCAGGGATTGTACAAAAATATTTAAATAAAATTTCGGGGCCCTTGTTAGATAGAATTGATCTTCACATCGAAGTAACTCCTGTTCCCTTTAGCGAATTAAATAAACAAACTCAATCCGAAAATAGTAGTACTATTAGACTTAGGGTAATTAATGCGAGGGCAATACAAACCAAACGATATCAGCATTCTGATAATATTCATTGCAATGCTCAAATGCGCCCAAAAGATTTAAAATTATATTGTCAACTAAGCGAAGCCGGAAATTCTTTATTAAAAAACGCCATGGAAAGATTGGGCCTTAGCGCTAGAGCTTACGACAGAATTTTAAAAGTAGCCCGAACCATTGCCGATTTAAATAACACCAAAGATATTGAAACTAATCACCTTGCCGAAGCAATTCAATACAGAAGTTTAGATAGAGATGGCTGGGCAGGATAATTATTTATAAAACTATTGCATTGAAAGAAGTAAACCAAATATTACTAGATTTAAAACGAAAAATTTTTAAACCCATTTATTTTTTATCTGGCGAAGAATCTTATTACATAGATGAAATTAGCAATTTTATCGAAAATAATGTGTTAGACGAGGCCGAAAAAGATTTTAATCAAACCATTGTTTATGGTAAAGATATTGTATTATCGGGCATATTGGGTTTAGCTAAAGAATTTCCGATGATGAGTGACTATAAGCTTGTAATTGTAAAAGAAGCCCAAAATTTAAAAGAACTTAATAAAAATGCTGCTTCTGATGAAGATAGTGGAAATAAAACAGAGGCCAATAATGCTGGAGCTCAGTTTTTAAACTATATTAATCATCCTCAAAAAAGTACCATATTAGTTTTTTGTTTTAAATACAAAACCATCGATAAGCGAAGCGCTATTGCTAAAGCATTACAAAAAAATGCAGTTTTTTTAGAAACAAAAAAAATGTACGACAATCAAATACCTGATTGGATTAGCAATTATGTAAAAGAAAAAAATTATTCCATTAGCCCAAAAGCATCTTTTTTATTATCAGAATTTTTAGGCTCCGATTTAAGCAAAATAACTAACGAAATAAATAAACTATTAATTAGTTTGCCAACAGGCAAAGAAATTACTCCTGAAATGATTCAGGATAATATTGGCATTAGCAAAGAATTTAATGTGTTTGAGCTACAAGATGCCTTAGCAAAAAAAGACATAGTAAAAGCAAACCGAATTATTAATCATTTTGCCGCCAACGAAAAAGAAAATCCTTCGCAATTAGTTTTAGCTTCTTTATTTGGTTATTACAGTAAAATTTTAAAATATCAATTCTTAACAGATAAAAGTAAATTTGCTGCAGCACAGGCACTTGGTGTTAATCCATTTTTTGTTGATGGTTATGCTAAAGCCGCAGCAAATTATACCTCATTAAAACTTAAAAATATTTTTTCTTATTTAAAAGAATGCGATCTTAAATCTAAAGGAGTTGATAATAGCAATATCCCTTATGGCGAACTTTTAAAAGAACTGGTTTTTAAAATTCTTCATTAAAAATCAAGAACTATACAACAAAACCAGTCTGTTCGAGTAAAAAAATTCTGCCTCTTTGAATTTTTGTATCGAGAACCTCAACAATAAAACCACTTCTCGATAATATTTGCAAAGAAGCAAATAAACTCGAAGCGACCGTGTCAGTTCGAGTGAAAAATTCTGCCTCTTTGAATTTTTTGTATCGAGAACTTCAACAACAAAACAACTTCTCGATACTATTTGCAAAAAAGCAAATAAACTCGAAGCGACCGTGTCAGTTCGTTGAAAATTCTTCCTCTTTAATTTTGTAACAAGAACTCCAACAAAAAACCTCGATAAAATTATCGAGGTTTTTTTATTAAAATGATTTTATTCAATCATCACTCTTTGATAATACTGCCTTTATAAATAGATTGATTATTATCCATTATATTGATAAAATAAATTCCCTTTTCAAATAAATTTAGGTTGATTTGATTAATCAATTCTGCTTTGTGTGTCCTAATTATTTGCCCTAATACATTTGTAATGTTAATATAAGTATTGTTTAAACTTACTAATTTAATAATAAACTCTCCGTTATTTGGGTTAGGATAAATAGCTACGCCGCCTAAACCCATATTTTGATTAGTAATACCAACACATTGATTAACTGTTAAACTACTTGTTGCAAAAGCTTGAGATACGCAACCAAAGGTGCTTGTACCAACTACCGTATAATTAGTATTAATTGATGGGCTTACCACCGCATTACCGCCCTGAATGGTATAAGTATTTGCTCCGTTTGGAATAATGGTGAAGTTTTCTCCTGCACAAATCGTCCCGTTGTTTACCGCAATTATTGGGTTAGGATTAACTGTTAAGCTACTTGTTGCAAAGGCTTGTGATAGGCAACCTGCTGTGCTTGTTCCAACAACTGTATAATTTGCGCTACTTACAGGACTCACCACCGAGGTTCCACCCTGTATTGTATAGGTATTTGCTCCGTTTGGATTGATGCTGAAGTTTTGTCCTGCACAAATCGTTCCATTGTTGACCGTAATTGTTGGATTAGGACTAACCGATATGCTACTTGTTGCAAAGGCTTGTGATAAGCAACCTGCTGTGCTTGTTCCAACAACAGTATAATTTGCGTTACTTACAGGACTCACCACCGAGATACCGCCCTGTATGGTATAGGTATTTGCCCCGTTTGGATTAATGGTAAAGTTTTGTCCTACACAAATTGTTCCGTTGTTTACAGTGATTATTGGGTTGGGACTAACTGTCAAGTTACTTATTACAAAGGCTTGCGATACGCAACCTGCAGCGTTTGTTCCTGCAACTGTAAAAGAAGCGTTGCTTGTTGGACTTACCACTGCATTACCTCCTTGTATGGTATAGGTATTTGCTCCGTTTGGATTAATTGTGAAGTTTTGTCCTGCACAAATGGTTCCGTTATTTACAGTAATGATTGGGTTTGGATTAACGGTTAAGTTTATAGCAGATGTTGAAGTACAACCTGCGCTATTTGTACCAGCAACTGAATAAGCCATAGTTACTGAGGGGCTTACAACAACACTAGTTAAATTTGATGAATTAGACCAAGTATATGAATTTGCACCGCTTGCACTTATTGTGGCATTTTGACCCGCACAAATTAAACTATTAGAAGTAACAATGCTAATTGTTGCAAGTGAGGCGGAATATAATTGATTTATTTCACATAATGTTAATGCGCGATTCCATATGCCCATCTCATCAAGTTTTCCAAACCAAGACCATTGAGGAGCAAAAAGTGGCCTATGCGCTCCAAGATATAAATTTTCACCGCTTATGCTTAAAGAATTAAACCCAGTATTAGAACTACTAACAGAAACTCCATTTATATATAAATTTATTTGTTGTGTGCTTGAATTAAAAACTGAAACAACATGAACCCATGTGTAAGTTGGTAATGAAAAATTAATATATTGACCTAAAAAAGCTATTTGAGTGCCTGGGACCTCAGAAAATAAAGCATAGGCTGTTGGTAATGGCGCTTTACTAACAATTCCTCTAGTATTGTTTAAGTTTGTCGCATAAACCCAAGCACTTATTGTAATTGAACTTATTAAATTAACAGATGGTGCATTGCCGCAATTAATATAATCACCCATTCCATCAAAACTATACGCACTGTTAGCATTATTAAATCTATCAGTTGTCAAAACGGCGCCAGTTACAGTTCCATTATTTGCATTTGCACTTAAATCATTAGCATTGCCCGTAAATGGCCACCAACCAACTAGTCCATTTGCAGGTACATAAGGCGGTAATTGTGCAGTAAGCTTAATATTTAATAAAAGCATTAAAAAAAGAGTAGCGAATAGTTTGTTTGTTTTCATAATTATATAATTTTTTGTTGAGCAGCAAAATTATCATCTGCTACCTTTAAAAACTATATGTTAGTGCTTCATCTTATGTTTCATATTAATTGAAACCCAAATAAAGATAAAGAATTGAAATTTTCGTTAATCACTACTTCTCTTCAAACTATATAACTAAAGAAACTTTAGTAATCAATAAAAATTAATTGAAAATAAATGCGTTTCAAGGCAAATGAAACGTAAATGAAATGAAGAAATTAAATAATAATTGTTTTATTTGTAGAGTACAGTGTACTTTTATGAAACAAATTATTTTAATTATTTTAATCTATTTGCCCTTTGGCTCATTTTCTCAAATTCTAACAAAAAAGCAAGAAAGCGCTATCAAAAATACCATTGCTTCTCAATTTGGAACATCGTCTCTTGATGGATATAATTTATATTTAGGGCGAGCTAATTTTCAATATTTAGATGGTATTACATTGTTTAACCCGCAAGGTTATAATTATGTTTTTAAATTAACATCCGATACTTTGTTCCGCCTCGATCATTCTCGATTTCATGGTGCTGATCATTTCCGTTTCTTATTTACATATAAACATACCTATTACGCCTTAGGTGGTTATGGGCATTTTACTACTAATAATATTTTAAAATATTTTAATTTTAGCACTAATGAGTGGTGTTTTGTATCTTGCCAAGGCGAAATCCCTCCTTATATTTTAGGCCCAGCATACGTTCATGGCCAATACTTGTATTCGTTTAACAATTTAAAGGTAGGTAACAACGTGGTTAAAGACCAATTTGATACCAATGCCTACCGTCTAGATATAGAAACCAAACGCTGGCAGAGAATTTATAGCAGTTTTTTAAAGAATCTTTCTTTGGAAAAACCTATTGTTTTGAATACTAAAAAATATTTAATCTTAATCTATAACTTAAATTCTATACTAATTAATATTAATTTAAATAACTTTATTACAATAAAAAATGAAGCATATGGCTTTGCCCTATATAATAAGTTTAAACGAATAAATGAAGATAGCTTATTCTTCAATCCTTTTAATGATCAAAAAGGCAAAGAAGTTATTTTAGATTTGAATCAAATTTGGCAAAGCCATGCCAAGCACAGTAAGGCCATAAATTGGGAACTGCAGCTTGCACAAGAACCTCACAATCCTTATAAAAAAATGTTATTGGCCAGCATTGTCTTTTCTATCGCTTTAGTTATCTTATTAGTTTTTTTGCTTAAAAAAAATAAAAGCATTTTGCAACTCAGTCTTAAAGAAAACAATTCAGAGCCTGATCTTGCTGAAACTATAAAAGATGTAGACCAGATAATTGAAAATAATATTCAGAAAAAAGTAGTAGAAAATTTTTTAAATTCACAAAAGACTGAATTGAGTGTAGAAGAGTTGGACGAACTTCTTGAGATTTCTCACTTAACTGACGATTCTCGCAGATTGAGACGTCACCGCATGTTAATCGATTTTCCTGAAGGATTTATTACTCGCACAAAATCAAATGCAGATAAGCGCAGTTTTATTTACAAATTAAATCTAGATCTTTTAAAGGAAATTAAAAAAAAGAAGTAAAAAAATCTAGTCCTTTTTAATTGTTTCGAGAACGCATTATTAAACACTTCTCGATAATTATTTGCAAAAAAGCAAATAAACTCGAAGTGACTGTGTCAGTTCGAGTGAAAAATTCTGCCTCTTTGAATTTTTTGTATCGAGAACACATTAAAACCACTTCTCGATAATATTTGCTAAAAAGCAAATAAACTCGAAGTGACATATTCAAATTATTTTTTTTAAATTCATTAATGCAAAAATATATTTACCTCTATATTTTATTGTGCTCAGATAAAACTTATTATACAGGAGTAACAAATAACCTAGAAAAAAGAATTAAGCAACATCAAGAAGGGATAAATGTAGAATCTTATACTTATACAAGACGGCCTATTCAATTAGTTTATCATGAATTATTTACTGATTTTAATTTGGCTTTTGACTGGGAAACAAAAATAAAAAAATGGAGTAAAATAAAAAAAGAAGCTCTTATAAATGGCAATTTTAATTTATTACCAACATTATCAAAAAAGAAATTTAAATAATTAAAACAATTTATTTGACTTTTGTTTTACTAATTTTTAAACTCATGTCAGTTCGAGTAAAAAAATTCTGCCTCTTTGAATTTTTTGTATCGAGAACGCATTAAAAACAACTTCTCGATAATATTTGCAAAAAAGCAAATAAACTCGAAGCGACTGTGTCAGTTCGTTAAAAAATTCTGCCTCTTTGAATTTTTTGTATCGAGAACACATTAAAACCACTTCTCGATAATTATTTGCTAAAAAGCAAATAAACTCGAAGGGACAATGAACGCCAAAACCAGTCTGTTCGAGTAAAAAATTCTGCCTCTTTGAATTTTTTGTATCGAGAACACATTAAAACCACTTCTCGATAATTATTTGCTAAAAAGCAAATAAACTCGAAGGGACAATGAACGCCAAAACCTGTCAGTTCGTTAAAAAAATTTTGCCTCTTTAATTTTTTGTATCGAGAACCTCAACAACAAAACCAGCCAGTTCGTTAAAAAATTCTGCCTCTTTGAATTTTTGTATCGAGAACCTCAACAATAAAACCACTTCTCGATAATATTTACAAAAAAAAATAAACTCGAAACGACTCATAGCTATTAGCTATGGCATAAGAAATAAAGGGCTTCAAGTCAGCAACAGTGAATATTTATTTTTTTAGTTTAATCGATTTTCCTAGCATCATAAGAAATTTATCAATCTCGTCATTTGTTAAATCGTTAATTTAAACTTGACTTTTTCTTTTCTATATATTACATAGAACTTCATTTAAATTGATTAAAAAAAGCAATTATACTGTCAACTTCCGAATCCCAGTATTTATAATCATGCCCCATATTTTTTGGGAAATTTGATTTAACAATAAGATTTGGGTTTTGTTTTTTTAATTCATTTACAAAACTAATTGATTGTATAATTGGGCAAGTTTTATCAATTTGACCGTGTCCAATATATATTGGTGTTTTCATTTCTTTAGCCCTTCGTGAGATATTATCTGATCCCTCCCATAGCTTCCTATTTTTATCATATGGCCCTAAAGAAAAAACCATTAAATTATCATTCTTTTGTAAAGTTGGATCAAAGTCTCCAGATAGACTAGCTGCAGCCTTGAAGTATGAGGGATAATCTAAACCTAAAATTGCTGCCCCCCTACCTCCTGTAGACAATCCAACAACAAAATTAAAATTTTTTGGATAAATTAATGATTTATCTTGGAGAACTTTTAATACAGAATCAATTAACCAAGTTCGAGTTGGAAAATTTCTATATTCTTTTTTTGTTTGAGGATAATATTCCCTTAAATAAACACTACGCTGCATTTCTACAAAAAGCAAATTATAATTCATTATTAGTGCTTTTTCACATAATAATGTTTTTTCGCACCACTGAGTATCAGGAAAATTCCAACCAGGAAGAACTAAAATTGTTCCAATCGCATTGTTAGCATACTTAATAGTAACGGGAACTTTTAATTTTTTAAAATATTTAATAATTACAGTGTCATTTAATTTTATCTTTTTACTAATCGTGTTATTTGAAGAACGTTTTATTGTTTCTCCTTCTTGTTTTTTGTATGAATTATTGAAATATACTGCGAATAAAAAATTTACAAAAAATACTAATAAAATTAAAATACTGTTTTTTTTAGTATCGTTTTTTTTTTCATCTTTTGTTTAAACTGTATTTTTTGAACTACTTCATTTCACTTAGTACACTGTTCATGCTTCTTACGGCATCAGCACTTTTATTAAAAGCAGCTTGCTCTTCGGCTGTTAATTTATAATCAACTATTGATTCCCATCCATTTTTACCAACTACAACCGGAACGCCTAAACAAATATCTTTTTGTCCATATTCTCCATCTAAATAAACACAACAAGGAAATGATTTTTTTTGATCGTTGATAATGCTATTAACTAAAGCAGCAACTGCTGCACCTGGCGCATACCAAGCACTTGTGCCAAGCATACCTGTTAATGTAGCTCCTCCAACCATGGTATCAGCAGCAACTTTTTTTAAAGTTTCAGCATCAATAAATTGTGAAACGGGCACGCCAGTATTTGTAGCTAATCGTGTTAACGGAATCATTGTAGTGTCTCCGTGACCTCCAATTACCACGCCATTAATGTCGCTGGCAGGAGCATTTAAAGCCAAAGATAAATAACACTTAAAGCGCGCACTATCTAAAATACCGCCCATTCCAATAATTCTATTTTTGGGTAATTTACTTTCTTTTAAAGCTAAATAGGTCATCGTATCCATTGGATTACTTACCACAATAATAATAGCATCAGGCGAATGTTTTAATACATTTTCAGTAACGGTTTTAACGATGCCAGCATTAATTCCAATCAATTCTTCACGAGTCATTCCAGGTTTACGAGGAATTCCGCTGGTGATAACAACTACTTTTGAATGCGCTGTTTTGCTATAATCATTAGTACTACCTATAATACGGGTGTTAAATCCATTTAAAGTAGCTGTTTGCATTAAATCTAATGCTTTCCCTTCAGCATAATTTTCTTTAATGTCTAAAATAACTACTTCGCTCGCAATGCGATTAAGGGCTATGTATTCTGCACATGTAGCGCCTACATTTCCTGCTCCAATAACTGATACTTTCATTCTATTTAATTTTTATTTGTTTTGTAAATTTATACTATTTTAAAACACGATTAATGCGTGTTGATAATTAATACTGCTAAAATAACTAAAAATTTATGGTTTAATTTTGGAAGCTAAATTTAATAGTTTTGATTCTTCAAAATAATTACACATTAATTGTAATCCAACTGGTAATCCATTAGAATGATTTCCACAGGGCACCGAAATAGCTGGAATTCCTGCAATGTTAGCTTGAACTGTAAAAATATCTTCCAAATACATCTTAATGGGGTCGGCGCTATTTTTCCCAAACTCAAAAGCCGTTCCTGGGGTTGAAGGGGTTAAAATAAAATCAAAGGTTTTAAAAATATCTTTTGTTTTTTCGTGAATAATTCGGCGTACTTTTTGTCCTTTGCTATAATAAGCATCATAATATCCAGAGCTTAATACAAATGTGCCAAGCATTATTCTTCGCTTAACTTCTTTACCAAATCCTTCGCTTCTCGATTTTTTGTAGGTATTTTCTAAATCTGAAGTTATTTGGGTTCGATGTCCATAATGTATTCCCGAAAATCTTGATAGGTTAGATGAGGCTTCGGCAGTTGTTAATACATAATAAGTTGGAACTAAATAATCTAAATACGGAAAGCTTATGGCTTCAACGGAATGGCCTAAAGATTTTAATGTTTCTATCTGATTCAAAATGATTTGTTTTACTTCCGAATCAATTCCTTCAGCTTCTACACATTCTTTAATATAAGCGATTTTATACTTTTTTATTTCCTGTATTTGGCTACTGTATGATTCTACTTTTTCGGATGAGCAGGTATTATCGTGTTTATCTTTACCACTTATAACTTCTAAAACTAGTGCTGCATCTTGAACTGTTTTGGTAATTGGACCTATTTGATCAAAAGAAGAGGCGTAAGCAATTAATCCATAACGCGACACTCGACCATAAGTTGGCTTTAAACCTACTGTTCCTGTAAAAGAAGCCGGTTGACGAATTGATCCTCCAGTATCTGATCCTAAGCTAACATGGCATAAACCTGAAGCTACAGCGGCTGCAGCCCCTCCCGAAGAACCGCCGGGCACACAAGAATTATTTAATGGATTTAATACATTACCATATGCAGAGTTTTCGTTACTGCTTCCCATTGCAAATTCATCGCAATTTAAACGACCAATTATTATCGCATCTTCAGCAATTAATCTTTCTACAACAGTTGCAGAATATAAGGACTCAAAGCCTTCTAAAATTTTTGATGATGCCGAAACTTTATGCCCTTTATAGCAAATATTATCTTTTAATCCAACAATTACTCCCGCTAGCTTTCCTTCAGTTCCAGATTTAATTTTTTCATCAACGATAAG
>CAMCZO010000040.1 GCA_945887955.1 Chitinophaga pinensis
TTAAAATCTAAAATGTGAAAATGCTTTATTGGCTTCAGCCATTTTGTGAATGTCTTCTTTCTTTTTAAAAGAAGCACCTTCTTCTTTAGAAGCCGCAACAATTTCGCCTGCTAATTTTTGAGCCATTGATTTTTCGTTACGCTTTCTTGAATAAGAAATTAACCATTTCATTGCCATAGAAACCTTACGATCGGGACGGATTTCAGAAGGAATTTGAAAAGTTGAACCACCAACTCGACGAGAACGCACTTCTACTTGAGGTGTTACATTAGTTAACGCCTTTTTCCATACTTCTAATCCATCTTCATTTGTACGTTGCGCCACAATGGCAATTGCATCATGAAAAATAGTTGATGCAGTATTTTTTTTACCATCGTACATTAAATTATTTAAAAAACGTGTTACCAATGTATCGTTATAAATCGGATCTGGTAACAACACTCGTTTTTTTGCTTTGGCTTTTCTCATTTTATAAAATCTTAATAATATTATTTTTTCTTAGCTGGTGCTGCTGCGCCTGCTTTAGGACGTTTGGTGCCATATTTAGAACGTTGCTGCTTACGACCTTCAACACCTGCTGTGTCTAAGCTACCGCGAACAATATGATAACGAACACCAGGTAAATCTTTAACACGACCACCGCGCACCAAAACAATAGAGTGCTCTTGAAGGTTATGCCCTTCGCCAGGAATATAGGCGATAATCTCTTGCTTATTTGTTAAACGAACTTTCGCAACTTTACGCATGGCAGAGTTAGGTTTTTTGGGTGTAGTTGTATAAACTTTTGTACATACACCACGGCGTTGCGGACATGAGTCTAAAGCGGCCGATTTGCTTTTATTGGTCGGTTTTGTGCGACCTTTTCTTACTAATTGCTGTATTGTAGGCATTTTATATCCTTTGTATTACTTGATATTATTGGTTTTCAGCTTGTTTCCTTTTTTAAGGAGGGCAAAGATAATAAAATATTTTTAACTTCCAACCATTTTTGTTGAATTATTTTAATTTTTATTTTTAATGTCTCCAGAAATGAAAACGACTCGCAAAATATTGAAAATTTTAAGTCTATTTTTGACTTATCTCAGTTTACGATTATTACAAAAAAAAGAATTTGAAAGCAAAAAAACAATCTATATTTGATCGATTTTAAGAAAAAAAATATTGAATTTAACTTTTTAAAATCTCAATATATGTAATAAATTTTGAGGGTATTACTTCTAAATTTTTACTAAAATTTAAAATGTTTTGCAATGAAATTTGAGAAGGTTCAAAAAAATAATCTTTAAAAACAGGTGTTGTTTTTTCGTTTTTTTTATTTGAAAAATCAATTAGGTGGGTAGATGTTTTAATCATAGGCGATATTAATTATTTTAATGGTTTAAATTATTTAACGCTATTAATTCTATTTTATTGCATGCTTTTATTCAGCAATGAAAAGATTTTTTTATCGGAGTTAGAATATAATTGATTATAAAAATATTCAAAAACCAAAAACCCGCTTTCCTATTAAGGAAGCGGGTTTTGGTTCTCAAAAACTAAAAACCTGGCAAGGTTTATTAGTTGCCCTTTAAACGAACTCGTCGTTTTGGGAGTTTTTTATTAATATAAAAATTAACGGCTATTATTTTTTACCGTCTAATTTATTTTTTAAGTCAGATAAAGCAGAAATATCACCTAGAGTGGTTTTTTCTTGATTATCTTTTACTTTTTTAACTGCTTTTTTACTTTCATCAAAATCAGCTTTTTTAGTGGCCCTTTCTGTCTTTCTCACTTCTTCTTTTACCTCTTCGTGAATGCGAGCATGAGACACAACAATACGCTTAGAATCCTTACTAAATTCAATTACTTTAAAATCTAAAGATTCTTCCATTTTTGCAGAAGTTCCATCAACTTTATTTAAATGTCGAGAAGGACAAAACCCTTCAACACCATATGGTAAACCGATTGTAGCACCTTTATCGTTTAAAGAAGTAAGAGTGCCTTTATGAATAGAATCTACAATAAAAATAGTTTCGAAAACATCCCATGGATTTTCTTCCATTTGTTTGTGACCAAGACTTAGACGACGATTTTCTCCATCAATTTCTAAAACTACCACTTCAATTTTATCTCCTACTTTACAAAATTCGCTTGGGTGTTTTATTTTTTTGCTCCAAGATAAATCAGAAATATGAACTAAACCATCAACACCTTCTTCTAATTCAACAAATACACCAAAGTTAGTGAAGTTTCGAACTATACCTGAATGTTTAGAGGCTTTAGAATATTTTTCCATAATCATATTCCAAGGATCAGGCGTTAATTGTTTCATTCCCAAACTCATTTTACGATCTTCGCGATCTAATGTTAAAACGATGGCTTCGATTTCTTGACCAATTTTAACAAACTCTTGCGCACTTCTTAAATGCTGGCTCCAACTCATTTCACTTACATGAACTAAACCTTCAACTCCGGCAGCAATTTCGATAAATGCGCCATAATCGTTTATCACAACTACTTTACCTTTAATTTTATCTCCTACTTTTATTTCTGAACTTAAAGCTTCCCATGGATGCGGAGTTAATTGTTTTAAACCTAAAGCAATTCGTTTCTTTTCATCATCAAACTCAAGAATAACGACTTGAATTTTATCATCTAATTTTACTATTTCTTCAGGATGATTAATACGACCCCATGATAAATCGGTAATATGAATTAATCCATCAACACCACCTAAATCAATAAACACACCGTATGAAGTGATGTTTTTTACAGTACCCTCTAAAACCTGACCTTTTTCTAATTTAGAAATGATATCGCGTTTTTGACTTTCTAATTCAGCTTCGATTAAAGCTTTATGAGAAACCACAACATTTTTAAATTCGTTATTAATTTTAACCACTTTAAATTCCATGGTTTTATTAACATACACATCATAATCGCGAATTGGCTTAACATCTATTTGCGAACCTGGAAGGAATGCTTCGATACCAAATACATCAACAATTAATCCACCTTTTGTGCGGCATTTAACAAAACCTTTTATGATTTCGTTATTATTTAATGCATCGTTAACACGATCCCAACTCTTGCCAGCACGGGCTTTTTTATGAGATAATACGAGTTGTCCTTGAAGATCTTCGGCTTGATCAATAAACACTTCGATTTTGTCGCCAATTTTTAAATCAGGATTATAACGAAACTCAGAAAGAGCAACAACTCCATCAGATTTATAACCAATATTTACAACCACTTCGCGGTTATTTTTTGCTACAATAACTCCCTCAATAATTTGAAGATCAGTTATGGTGCTTAATTTTTGACCATACAATTCATCCAACTTTACTTTTTCTTCAGCTGTATAATTGTCTTGTTTTTTTCCGATTGAATTCCAATCGAAATCCGGGATTCCGGTTAATTGGGCGTTTTCTGCCATTTTATTAAAAATAATTGTATCAAATCTTTAAGGCTAGATTCGAGTGGTTAAACACATTTATCTATTTTCCATTTTTGCCTCAATAAAAACGGGTGACAAATGTAATGAGAAAAATTTAAGATTAATCGAAAACAATTTATTTTATTCAACTGAATATTAACCTGTTGCGTATTTTAACAAAAAATTATTTTTTAATTTTACCATCTATTAATTTTTGGTAGTTATCTCTTCGATCAGAATTATGCTTTAAAGAATTTAAACTTTCTTGAGCTTTAATATAATTTTGTTCATTGATATATAAAACAGTTAAATTTAAAATAGACTCATCAAAACGCGGGCTAATAATTGCGGCCTGAGAATAATATTTTTTTGCTAAATCTAATCGGTTTGTTATAACATAACAAGAAGCTAAATCGTTTAAAACATTTTTATTATAAGGATTATAATGATATGCTTTAATAAAATCTTTTTGAGCATTTACATAATCGCCCATTAATACATATGAGTTACCACTATACCATTTTATAGGTATGGATGTTGGATCGATAGTGTAAAAAAAACTCTCTGCCTTACTACAAAATTTAATCACCTCTGAATTTAATTTTAAGTTTTTAGTAAGGTATATTTTTCTTGTATAATACTCCCCAATTTGTCTTAAAAAGCCAATATAAAACAAAAATAAAAAAATTAATATCGCTAAATTTGATTGCCATGAACACCAATTAAATTTAAAAAGTGAAGGTAATTCATTTTCTTTTTTAATAAAAAAATGCCTTAAAGACGTTATAATAATCAGTATATTACATTTTATTAATAGAATTTTTTCCTAATTTAGCCCACATTAAATAAAAACTTTAAGATGAAAGTGCTTGTTACAGGTCCAGATGGTCTTTTGGGAAGCAATTTAATTCGAGAACTATTGAATAGAGGCTACTCCGTAACGGCCATGACGGAAAACGATAAAAAATCGATAACTATTGATGACTTGCCAATTCACAGAATTGTAGGAAATTTGTTGAATGCTCAAGAAGTTATTAATGCAACTGTTGGTATAGATATAGTAATACATTGCGCCGCCAGTACAAGTATGTTTCCTGCTAGATCCAAAATTATTAATAAGGTTAATATTGGTGGCACGCAAAATATTGTGGATGCGTGTAAGAAAAATAAAGTAAAACGATTGATTTATGTTGGCACAGCAAATTCTTTTGGTTCTGGCAATTTAGATAATTTAGGGACTGAAAAAAATTTATATTCATCTGAACATTATGGTTTAGATTATATGGACTCTAAATATAAAGCCCAATTAATTGTTTTGGAAAATGCAAAAAATGGAAGTTTAAATGCAATTGTTGTTAATCCTACATTTATGATTGGACCCTTCGATTCTAGACCAAGTTCAGGGGAAATGCTTTTAAGTGTATACAAAAGAAAAATACCCGGATATACATTAGGAGGTAAAAATTTTATTGCCGTAAAAGATGTAGCAGTAGCAATTACAAATGCAATTACAAAAGGAAGAAACGGGGAGTGTTATATTTTAGGTAATGAAAATTTAACTTACCAACAGGCGTTTGAAAAAATTGCGAAAACAATTGGGGTTATTCCACCACGATTAAAATTTCCTTCAAAAGTTGTACGTGTTTTTGGAAAAATGAATAGTATTTTAGCGATCACATTTAATTATACAACCAAAATGCCCTACGAATTAACTCTTTTGTCAAGCGAAATTCATTATTATTCATCAGCAAAGGCAAGAGCTGAATTAGGATTGCCGCAAACACCGCTTGAGGTTGCTATTAAAGAGTGCTTTGAATGGTTTTTGGAAAACGGGTATTTAAAAAAACAACAAGGTTATGCTTCAATCGTTAAGTGTTGATTTTTCTTGGAGGGCAAACGATTTGTTTTCCGTCTTACCAATTTCTTTGGGATTAATTTGTTTTATTTTTTATTGGTTTACTTCGCATTCATCTCGTATAAAAAACTACTACCATACAAAATACAAGTTTGATGAAGCGGCATATAAGTATATTTTTTTTACAAAAATTTCAGGATTTTTTATCTTAGGAGTTATTCCAGGTGGTATTTGCTTATTGTTTTTACCTTCTGTTTCGCTTGCAGATTATGGCCTGACACTTATTCCGACCACAACTTTATTTTCATTTGTCTCATTTTTAGCGTTGTTGGTAATTGTTTTCCCAATTATTTATATCAGCGCAAAAAACCCAAAGAACTTTTCGAACTATCCACAAATTCGGTCTAAAATCTGGAACAAAAAAATACTAAGTATAGACGCTATTGGTTGGGTTTTATATTTGTTGGGGTATGAGTTTTTATTTCGCGGAATTTTATTATTTTCATTAGTCGGTGCTATTGGTGTTTGGCCAGCTATTTCTATAAATATTGCGTTGTATTCCGCCACCCACATTCCTAAAGGTCTTGATGAAACAATTGCTGCCATTCCAATCGGAATAGTTTTCTGCGTATTAACTCTTTTGTCGGGAACAATTTGGATTGCTTTTTTTGTTCACGTTGCCATAGCTTTGATAAATTCTTTTACTGCCTTGAAATATAATCCGGCTACTAACTTTATTAAATCGTGAGTTTTTTAGAAGGCAAGGTTGCAATTATAACGGGTTCAAGTCGTGGAATAGGAAAGGCTATTGCTATAAAATTGGCTCAAGAGGGGTTGAAAATTATTTTAAATGGAAGAAATCAAGAACGGTTGGATAGTGCAAAACTGGAAATCGAAAAAATAAATACAAATATTTTGTGTTATTGCTGCGACGTGACTGAAGAATTGGAATCAAAAAAATTGATTGATTTTGCCTTGAAACAATTTGGGCGCTTAGATATTTTAATAAGTAATGTTGGAGTCTCTAACAGAGGAACAGTTGCTAATACCAATCCCGAAGTTTTTCGTAGAGTTTTCAGTAGTAATTTTTTCGGAAGTATTTACCCAACACTAGCCGCATTGCCACACATTAAAAATAACAAAGGCAGTATTGTTTTTATTTCGAGTGTAGCTGGCATAAGAGGGCTTCCTTCTCTTGGCGCTTATTGTTCTTCTAAAATGGCGCTTCGCGCAATTGCAGAATCCATACGCATTGAAGAGTACGCTTCAGGCATTCATGTTGGGCTTGTGTATGTGGGTAAAGCAGAAATAGAGCATAATAAGGAATCAATAGCCGCCGACGGCAGTTTGGTTATTTTAAAAGATAGGCCTAGTAAAAATATTTTAGCCGCGGCTTACATTGCTAAAAAAGTTTTTCTAAATATTAAAAGAAGAAAATTTATTACAACGCTATCTACTATTGGAAAAATAAATTTATTTATGCAATCGTTTTTTCCAATGCTTGTTGAAAAAATTATAATTAAAACGAGTAAAAAATTTAATCAAGGGTTAAAATAATATTATGCTAATCGGAACCGACTTCGATAAAATTGAATTTCAAATGTTTGGGCTAAGCCTGGCTGAGCCAAATGCTTTTATTGGCGATTTTATTCTTGGTGTTATTGCATTTTATTTAATAATAAAAATACATCGATTAAATTCTTCCATACCTTTTTTTAAAAATTGGAAACTTTTTTTTGTCACGCTCGGGACTGGTTTTTTTTTAGGAGGTATAGGGCATTCTATGTTTCTCTATTTTGGTGTTTATGGAAAATATTCTGGATGGTTACTCTCTATAATATCAGTTTCATATCTGGAGGCTGCTATTTTTTCTATTCATCCAAACAGCGAAAAAGGAAAATTGCTTCTTGTAGTTTCTAAAATAAAAACGTTTATAGCAATTAGTATAGAAATAGGGATATTTGTTTTTGTTAATTTAACAAGCGATCCTCAGCTTGGCTTATGGGTTCCATTAATCAATTCGGGAATTGGCTTCATTTTTTGTCTTGGCTATTTAAGCCACAAGTATCAAAAAAGCATAACAAATAGTTTTAGAAATTTAAAAATTGCGCTAGCACTTATGGTTCCCGCAGCAATAATTCAACATTTGAAAATTAGTATTTATCCATGGTTAGACAGAAACGACATTGGCCATTTTTTATTGGCAATTACTTTTTTTATTTATTGGAAAACTATAAACGGCTATCATAATTATCTTGAAAAAGATTTAAATTAAAAAAAATCGTAAATATTATTCAGCAAACGTAGGTAATTCAAAAAAAAAAAAAATTAGAACTAGAAAATAAGAATCAAAAAGTAAACTACTATTTATAAAAAAGCCATTTGCCAATTTCTTTCCAGCTCGTTTTTTTTCCATACATTAAAATCCCTGTTCGATATATTTTTGCAGCTAACCAAGTTGTAACAAAAAAAGAAGCAAAAAGAGCAGTTAGAGAAAAAAATAATTCCCATAAAGGAACACCATTTGTTATTCTGGACATCATAACGATAGGAGATGTAAAAGGAATTATGGATGCCCAAAAAACTAAAGAAGAATCTGGCTCTAAAATGGTTTTCATTGAAATTAAATAGCCAATCATTAATGGTAAAGTAATAGGTGTAATAAATTGTTGAGAATCAGATTCAGAATCAACTGCACTGCCAATAGCAGCCATAATTGAACTGTAGAATAAATATCCTCCTAAAAAATAAAGAATAAAACAAATAAATACTTCAAAAAAATTAATTTTTTCTATTTTTTCTAATAAATCGAAAACTTCTAATTTATCATCAAATTTTTCGAGCTGACTAAAATTAGCGTTACTTCCCTGAAGTTTAACTAATTCTTGTTGTTGTTTAAATACTTTTAACTGACCTGAAATATCTTTTAAAAAGATAGTTGAAAGCACTGTTGTTAAAATAAAAGTAATTATTCCCATTATCAAAAACTGAATTAAACCAAGAATGGCAACTCCTAAAATTTTACCCAACATTAATTGAAAAGGCTTTACCGAAGAAATAATAACCTCAACAATTCGATTTGTTTTTTCTTCCATCACGCTTCTAAATACCATCATTCCATACATTAAAATGAACATAAACATTAGGGCTCCAGTTAAAAACCCAAAAGTTCCAAAACTACTTTGCTCCTCAGGCTTGCCTTTGTCATCTACTTTTTCAAGGATCAATTTTACAACTTGTTTAGAATTTGAAATTATATTTGGATCGATATTATTGGATTTTAATTTATTTTCATAAATAATTTTCTCCATTTGATCTTTAATAAACGTTTGAAAAGCAAAGCCGGGCGATTTACGAAAATATAATTTAGTTGCACCTGAGCCACCTTGAATGATATTTGGAGAAATCCATAACAAACAAGAATATCCTTTATCAGTAAATTGTTCAACTGCATCCTCTAGTTTTAAATTAGAGTATGATAAAGAGATATAATCATTGCCGGTTAATTTATCTTTAAATAATTTTGAATCATCAATTACCATTACCTGTTGATTGGTATTATCTGATTGAGACAATTGAATAATAAACGCCAAAAAACCTGTAATTAATAAGGGGGCCAATACGGTCATTATTAAAAACGTTTTGTTTCTTAGTTTTGATTTTATTTCTCTACCAATAATTAATCTAATTTTTTTCATTTAAAATATTATTTAGTCTCATTATCTTGTAATACTTCGCTCTCATTTCCTTGATTAACTTTCATAATAAAAATATCATTCATACTAGGAATTATTTCGTTTAACGATATTATTTGATGATTTGGCAAAACAGCTTCTAATAATTGATTAGAAGAATAATTATTTAATAACTTAATGGTTAAGGTATGAATATCGTCTTCGGTTTGCTTAATTAATATCTCAGCGCCTGTCCACAAAGCATTAGTAAAACCAATAATACTACCTTTAAAAGACACTTTAAAAGTATTAGATCGATAGGTATTACGAATATTTTTAACGGTACCATCTAAAATTTTATGTGATTTATTAATTAAGGCAATAGAGTCGCACAATTCTTCTACACTACTCATGTTATGGGTTGAAAAAATAACAGTAGCACCATTTTTTTTTAATTCTAAAATTTCGTCTTTAATTAGTTGTGTATTAATAGGATCGAAACCACTAAAAGGCTCGTCTAAAATAATTAGCTCAGGATTATGTATGATGGTAACAATAAATTGAACTTTTTGCTGCATACCTTTACTTAATTCTTCAATTTTCTTCTTCCACCAATCTTGCATTTCAAATTTTTCGAACCAATAAAGCATTCTTTTTTTTGCATCAGCTTTAGTTAAACCTTTTAATTGAGCAAGGTATAAAACTTGATCAACTACCGACATCTTTTTATACAATCCACGTTCTTCAGGTAAATAACCAATTCGCTCAATGTGTTGGGGTCCTAATTTTTCTCCTTTATACAAAACCTCGCCGGAATCGGGTCCAGTTATTTGATTAATAATACGAATTAGAGAGGTTTTTCCGGCGCCATTGGGTCCAAGCAAGCCAAATATTGATTTTTCAGCTACATGAATTGAAACTTCATTTAAAGCGTTATGACGACTGTAATTTTTTGAAACTTTATTTATTTGAAGAATATCGGCCATGATATAAATATAAACTATAATAAATTAAATAAAAATTATTTATCAATATCAGTAAGTCCTCCACTAACAATAAATTTCATAGCATCAGTAGGATTCATTTTAATAGGCTTTATATGTTCTTTAGGCACAATAATTAGTTTACCAGACAGCGAATAAGAAAGAGGCATATAAACTGCGACCTTTTCATTTTCTCCAATATCACTTAAATCTTCTTGAGTTATAAATCCCATTTCTTGGATATTAGATAAAGGATTTGTTAATACTAAAACAGGTTTATCAAATCTTTTTTTATTCCCAACAAAAGCATTGGTAAAATCTTTAATAGGAGAATATATATGTCTTACAAATGGAACGTGTTCTAACTTATCTTCTAAATAATTAAACACCCGTATAAAAATAAAAGACGAAGCTAAAATGCCTAAAAACACTATAAATAATAGAGTGCCAGAAAATCCTAGCAAGGTATTTAGAAAAAAATTATTGCTAAATCCAAAGAAAGAAAATAAGCCAGCAAAAAAATTAAATAATTTTAATAGTATTACAAACGTTATAATAAGAGGTATAAATAATATAAGGCCTTGTAAAAAATATCCTAAAAACTTTTTCATATAATATTAAGTTTTATTTAAATAGTAAAATTAATTGATTTTAGTTATTTTAATTATTTTATTTTAAAATTTTCGAACAAAATAAAATTGATAAATTATATTTGAATATTCAGTCGAATAAATAAATATTCAATTTAAACTCAATATTAATTTTAATAAAATCCGAAAATAATATCTCGTTTTTATATAAAAACAATGAATTAATTATTTATTGCAATTAAAAAATTAATGATTATCATTTTATACTAATTTAAAACAAAGTTAGTTTATACCTTTATTTAATAAAAATTTAATTGGTTGAAATGAAAATAAAAAAATTAATATTGTTATTTCCGATACTAATTTTATTTAATTGTAGCCTTCAAAAAAGAAAATATCAGTCGGGATATTTTTTAAGTTGGAATAAAAAAATAAGTAATTTATTTATTGCTAAAAATGAAAATCAAAAAGGATTTAATGCCAAAAAAAATGAGATTAAATACAGTGATACATCTTTTGAAAAAGATATTACAGCCTCTGCAAACAATAAAATAACTAAAATTTTTAATAGTACTATCAAATATAATCTTGAATTTCCTGATAGTTGTGATGAAATTATTTATAATGATGGTAATAAACTTAAGGCTAAGATTACTGAAATTAATAGTACTGAAATACTTTATAAAAAATGTGACTTTATTGATGGACCAACTTTTGTTGATAAACAAAATAAGGTATTTATGATAAAATACGCCAATGGAAAAAGCAAAGTATTTAAAAGAGAAACAGCAAATGAATATAATAATTTCAAAATAAAAGAAAATACTGAAATTTATACGATAGATAAAAAAACAAAACCTATTACCCGCCCCCCAGTTAATTTATTTAATGTTGGATTCAAATTTGCGTTTTTTGGAAGTATTATTGTATTAACTGCTTGGCTTTTTGGCGGAAATTATACGGATAAAGGAAGAAATAAAACAGAAAAAGACTCTATAAATTCTAATAAATCTAACAAGTTCCGTTATAGAATTGGGGTAATAATTGGGAGATTTTTTCTAATTCTATCTGTAATTCTATTAATAATGATTATTTCTTTGACTTAAACCTAGTGGCTTTTTGACTTTCTAAGTAATGCAATTAAAAGTATTCTTAATTTAAAATTAAGCAAACTTATTTTCGAACGCTTTCATTACATCTACTAAAACATTTACACTTTCTAAAGGCAAAGCATTATATAAAGATGCTCTGTATCCACCAACATCTCTATGTCCTCTAATGCCACTTATATTTGCATCATTCCACATTTTATCAAATTCAACTTCTAATTCTGGCTTTGTAGTTAAGAAACAAGCATTCATATGACTTCGATCTTCAATAGCTGTAGTACCAACAAATAAAGAGTTTCTATCAATTTCGTTATACAAACAATCTGCTTTTTGCTGGTTAATTTTTTCTATCCAAGCAATACCGCCATTTTGTTTTAACCATTTTAAAGTAAGCAATGTAACATAAATAGGAAATACAGGAGGTGTATTATACATAGATCCCCCTTTAATATGAACCTGGTAATCTAACATCGATAACATTTTTCGTCCGGTTTTGCCAAGCGCATCTTTTTTTACCATAACCATGGTACTGCCAGCAGGGCCCATATTTTTTTGAGCTCCGGCATAAATCAAAGAAAAATCGTTTGCATTAACTTTTCGACTAAAAATATCTGAACTCATATCGCAAACTAGGGGAATGCTTGTTTTTGGAAACGATTTCATTTGTGTTCCAAAAATTGTATTGTTACTTGTAATATGAAAATAATCAGCATCCGTTGGAATTTCATACCCTTTAGGTATGTAATTAAAATTTTTATCCTCTGAACTTGCAATAACTTTAGTATTTCCAATAATTTTAGCCTCTTTAATTGCTTTGGTAGACCACACACCCGTATTTAAATATGCTGCGGTTCCGTTTTCGCTTAATAAATTATATGGCACCATCGCAAACTGCAAACTAGCACCACCTCCTAAATAAATAACTTCATAATTATCACCTACTTCAAAAAGTTCTTTAATTATAGAACGTGCTTCGTCCATTACATTTTCGTAATTTTTACTGCGATGCGAAATTTCTAATAAAGATAAATTTAAGTTTTCGAAATTAACACATGCATCAGAAGCTTGTTTTAATACATCAGCCGGTAATATTCCAGGACCAGCGCTAAAATTATGAACTTTTGACATAGGAAATAAAATTTATAGACAAATTTAATAAAATGTTTTTAAAAATGAATGATTAATCAACGATGAATTACCAATCTTTAAGTGATTTGATTTCGTTTGCTTTACTTGTTAAAAAAAATAATTGATTATTAATTTTATGAATTTCTTTTACATCCTTAAATAGGACTTGGCCTTCATTACTAATAATTTGAAATAAGCCTTCACTAGTTGTATTAACATAATAATGTTTTGATATTTTCTTAATAAGACTTGAGGAAGAAAAAATAGTTTTTCCGATAATATTTATCATTAAATAATCGGCTTTTAATTTTACCAAAGCTAGACTATCAATAAAATCATCCGCTTGATCATATTTAAACGGGATACTAATTTTAAATTTGGAATCTAAGTATCCATAAAGATTTTTTTTCTTTACTCGAATCAATTCATTTGATGGAAAATAAACCTCGTCATATAATCCAAAATTTATAAGAAAAAAACCATTTTCATTTACCAAAGCTTGCTCACTTTTTTTTAAAAATTTAAATAATTTACCATTTGTATAAAAATCAAACGGTTTATCCTTTAAAAAATTAAAATCAACTGTAGATAAAAAACATGAATCTGAACTAAAAAAACCGTAATTATTCTCTTTTAAAATTATATATACTGAGTAATCTGTTTGAATAATTTGGTCGTATAATGGCTCTAATATTATTTTTCCAATTGAATTAATAAGTCCATATTTATTATTAAGTTTGAAAACAGCCTTTTTTTCCTTATTAAAATCTGAAATCCATTGAAAAGAGGCTTTAAATAAAAACCCTTCCTTAGAAATAAATCCATAATTACCTTTTTCAATAAAATAAGCCATGTCGTTTTTAAAATCCCCTAATTTTTCAAACTTTGGTTCTATCATTTGCTGTCCAAAATAATCTAGAACACCATATTTTTCTCCAATTTTAAAAACATAAACATCATTACACAATTCATTAATTTCATCATAATATTCTGAAACCTTTTGTCCGTGTCTATTTATAAAATACCATTTTGAATTTTTTTTTACTGGAGCAATACCTTGAATAAATACATAGGCATCCTCAAAATATTTTTCAAATACGTTTATATTATCTTTATTAATAAAATAAACAGAATCGTTTTTAGAAACAACAGATAAGCCATCTTTAAATTCTGAAACAGTTTCAAATTTAGAAGGAATGACAGTCGCTCCATTTTCATTTACAAAACCATAATAATCACCTTGTAATACTGGAAATAAAATTTTACTGTTTAATTCTATTTCTTTTAAAATTGAACTTTTAAAAGGAAAATCGGGGTAATTAATTAAAAACGAATTTAATGCAGAATCATTAAACGATTTAACCGATAAAAAAAATAATAATTTCCATGCATCAATAAATTGAGGAGCATTAGGATAATTTAGTATAAAGAAATTTAAACCTATTCGATTATTTTCGTTTTTATAAATCTCAAATATTTTCTGATAGGCTTTGTTAATCATGATGTTTTTTGGATACTTTTTCAAAAACTCAATGTATTCTTTATCAGTTTTGTTATGAATTGATTCATCAAATATTTGTCTTTCTCTTAATAAATAAGCATCAGTATAAAAACTACTTTGGGGATGTAATAACAAGTAATCAGTGGTTGTATCACTTTTATTTATTTTTAAGATTCTATTGAACTCTAGCTCATCTCTCAAAAACAAAACTCTTTTTAATATTTTTTTATTAGCTAAATAATTTGTTTTTAAAAAAATATTATAATCAATTATTGTATTTAAATGCTCTGTTATTTGATATTGTTTAAAAGTTATTGAATCGATTAAATCAATAATAGTACTGTCACTAATTTCAAAACTTGAATACGTTTTTTTTATAGGGATATTTTTATAGGCCTGATAGCTTATGTATGCGTATTTAGCGGCGCTATCTAAATTAAAAAAAGGATTGTTGTTTTTATAAAACACAAGTGATAAACCATAAGAAGAATATGGGTTTAAAGTTGATTGATTGCTTTTATAAAAAATTTGCTTTGCTTCAAAATAATTAAAAACACGAAGTGCCTCAAATCCTTTTTCGATTTTAGACGCCTTTATTTTGGCTGATGTTAATAAAAGTAAAAAACAAAAAAAACAATTCTTAAACATGTTCAAAATTAAAATTTAATTAAACATAAATACACACACAATTAAAACAATTAATATATAATTTATCCATTATATTTGTAAAATGTTTACTACTGGCAGAATAATTTTCGTTGCTTTTTTTTTGCTAATCTTCGTAATTGCGATGGTTTGGAGTTACAAAAAAGAAAAAAGCATTACTCAAATACATTTTAAAAAAAGTTATAAAATTTTAATCGCATTAATATTATTTTTTGTTATTCAATTTATTATTGTTAAAATTAGAAAATTTTTATAATAACTTTTCACTTTTTAAAACAACCTTTAATTCGTTTAAGATCATGGCGGTAGCACCCCATATTTTATGTTTATTACACTTAAAATAAGGGGCCTCTACTTTATTACCTGAACCATTATTTATAATTCCATTCATAACAATAGTATCATCTAAAAGCTTTGTTAAAGTTAGTTTTATTAATGATTTAACTTCTTTAACATCAATATTAAAATTTGGATTTATTTCCTTACAAATTCCTATATAAGGTTCTACCATATATCCAATAATAGGAATATAAACAGCTGTTAATTTTCCTAAAACTAAAATGTTTTCAATGTTTCCTATTTCTTCATTACATTCACGCAAAGCTGTGTTTTGCATGCTTTCATCTAATACCTCATACTTTCCTCCAGGTAACGAAATTTGCGCACTGTGATGCCCATCATATTTAGATCGTTGATTAAGGGGGATAAACCATTCATTATTTTCATCTTTACAAAGTAAAATCATTACGGCACTCCTTATAAAATTTTGAGGGTCTATAGATTGAATATCCGGTCTTTGTCTGAACAAAGGGGCCATTTCATATTGAATTTTAATCCCTGGCAATTGTTTTAACAATGCAGATTTAAGTTTATTTATCAATTCTTTCAAAATAAAAGGCTTAAAATAAGTAAATTTGAGGGTTAATTATGAATGAATTTAAATTAAATACCATTGAAGAAGCCTTGGATGATATTCGAGCTGGTAAAGTTATTATAGTTGTAGACGATGAGGATCGTGAAAATGAAGGAGATTTTATTACTGCAGCAAGAAATGCAACGCCAGAAGTGATTAATTTTATGGCTACACATGGACGAGGATTAATTTGCGCCCCACTTACAGAAGAAAAGGCACAAGAATTAAAACTAGATATGATGGTTCCATCAAACACATCACTTCACGAAACTCCATTTACCGTATCAATAGATTTACTTGGATTTGGCTGTACAACTGGAATTTCTGCATCTGACAGATCCAAAACAGTTAAAGCCTTAATTGACAAAAATATTATAGCAAGTGATTTTGGTAGACCAGGTCATATATTTCCATTAAAATCTAAACCAGGTGGCGTTCTTCGTCGCACCGGGCATACCGAAGCAACAGTCGATATTTCGATATTAGCAGGATTTGAACCTTGCGGAGTTTTAGTTGAAATTTTAAACGAAGACGGAACAATGGCCAGATTGCCTGAATTAATGAAAATTGCGGCTAAATTTAATTTAAAAATTATTAGTATTGAAGACTTAATTTCTTATCGTCTTTTAAAAGAAAGTATTGTTACTCGTCAGGTAGAAGTTAATATGCCTACCGAATGGGGGACTTTTAATTTAATAGATTATAAGGTTGAAACTAATGGACAAGAGCATTTAGCATTAGTTAAAGGAAATTGGGATAAAGAGGAGTCTGTATTGGTGAGAATGCATTCATCTTGTGTGACTGGCGATGTTTTTGGAAGCTGCCGTTGTGATTGCGGTGACCAACTTCATAAATCTATGGAAATGATTGAAAAAGAAGGTAAAGGGGTGATTGTTTATTTAAATCAAGAAGGTCGAGGGATAGGGCTTTTAAATAAATTAAAAGCTTATAAATTACAAGAAAATGGATACGATACAGTTGAGGCCAATATAGAATTAGGATTTAAAGCCGATGAAAGAGATTACGGTGTTGGCGCACAAATTTTAAGAGATTTAGGTGTTAGAAAAATAAAATTAATGACAAATAATCCAAAAAAGAGAGCTGGATTAATTGGTTACGGTTTAGAAATTATCGAAAACGTTTCTATTACCACCGTCCCTAATCAATTTAATAAAAAATACATTCAAACTAAGATTGATAAAATGGGTCATTCTATTTAAAAAAAATTAAACGCCCAACAAATTAAGAGCATCTTGTTTATTTTCAGAAACCTTAAATAGAGTATTTAATTTTGTAATTAAAATTAATTCATTTATTTTTTTATTCATATTATACAAAACAGTTTCTCCCCCGCCAACTCTGGCTTTAGTTAATAATTGAATTAGAGTATTTAAACCGCTACTATTCATATAAACCAATTCTTTAAGATCAATAGCCCATTTACAGCAATTATTTTTAACTAATTCGTCAGCACTTTCAATTAAAGCTTCTGCTTGACTTTTATCCATTAAATTACCGTGTAGGGTAATTATAATATAATCTTTTTCCTTTATAATTTTGAATTCAAAATTCATACTTTATTTTTTTTATGTTGACAAATTCCTTTATCTGTTAGTGTCCGACATTTAGCGAAAAAATTTAGCGAATGACTGAGCACATCAAAATTTAAGATGCTTTCGGCGCTTCGTTGAATTTGAATTATACGAGGGTCGCAAAACTCAAACACCTTTTCACAATCACTACAAATTAAATGATCGTGTTGTTTGTATTTATAAGACTTCTCAAATTGTGCAATATTTTTTCCAAACTGATGTTTAATTACTAAGCCCGCATCAATAAATATTTCGATATTATTATACAAAGTGGCTCTACTCACTCTGTATTTTTTATTTTTCATAATTACATACAACTGCTCAATATCAAAATGCCCATCGGATGAATAAATTTCATTTAAAATAGCAAATCGTTCAGCGGTTTTTCGGTGGTTTTTTTCCTTTAAATAATTTGTTAAAATTAAATTTACAGCAGCTTTTGTATCTTCACTCATATTTAAGATTCTAAATTAAACATTTTATAAATTTATCACAAATAATTGTAGGCCATTTACTTTTAAATAATTTTATTACATTTACCAAGCATGCAATACGGCATTTGTTTATTAAGCATAGTTCCTTGTCGAAAAGACCCTAATAGCAGCAGCGAAATGGTAAGTCAATTATTATTTGGCGAACATTATACTATTATTGACAGTAATGAAAATTGGCATAAAATTAAAATTGAATTTGATAGTTACGAATGTTGGATTAATGCTAAACAACACTATCCTCTCAGCGAAAAATCATTTCGTATAATTCAACAAAATAAAAACGGATTTGCGACGGAATTAATTCAAGTAATCACAAATTTAAAAACAAATACTTCTTTTCCTATTTGTATAGGTGCTACCCTCCCTTTTTTAAATGAAAAAACATTAGCTATAGACGATTATATTTTTCAATTTGAAGGGCAATTTATTTTTTCTAAAAATAAAAAATCATCGCAAGAAATTATTTCTACAGCTTATCTTTTTATTAATGCACCCTATTTATGGGGTGGTAAAAGTCCCTTTGGTATTGATTGTAGTGGCTTTACTCAAATTACTTATAAATTAAATGGTATTAATTTACCTCGAGATGCTTATCAACAAGTTGAACTAGGAGAATCTCTCAATTTTGTGGAAGAAGCTGAAGCAGGAGATTTAGCTTTTTTTGATAACGAAGAAGGAAAAATAATTCATGTAGGGATCTTACTAAACAATGAGCAAATTATTCATGCAAGTGGCAGTGTAAGAATTGATAAATTTGATCATTATGGGATTTTTAATTGTGACATTAAAAAATATAGCCATACTCTTAGAGTAATAAAAAGAGTACTTTAGTTTATTAAAACAAACTATTAAAATCCTTCATGTGCTTTCCTAATAAATCCTTATCAGATAAAATTGGGTTTTCGATGGGCCAATTAATTGCTAAATCAGAGTCGTTCCAAAAAATACAATCTTCTGATGCTTTATTGTAAAAGTTAGTGCATTTATAGGAAAAAACAGTAAAATCTTGAAGAGTAGCAAAGCCATGAGCAAAACCTTCAGGAATATACATCATCCATTTGTTTTGTTCGGTTAATTCTAAACCAAACCACTGGCCATAAGTAGGTGATTTTTTTCGAATATCCACAGCAACATCAAAAACAGAGCCTGATATTACTCTTACTAACTTACCCTGAGCATTTGGATTATTTTGAAAATGAAGACCTCTTAAAACGCCTGTATGAGACAAAGATTGATTATCTTGAACAAAATTAAAATCTAAACCAGCCTGTTTAAATAACTGATAATTATAACTTTCAAAAAAATATCCCCGTTCATCTTCAAAAACTTTGGGTTTGATAACCAGTAAGCCTTTTAAATTTGTTTCGATTATTTCCATCATTTAAATAAAAAAAAGATATTACTTTCTAAATAATTGAAAGAAAATAAGACTAGTAGTTATTAATGTAACGAGTGGTGTTATTTCTTTATTAATAACATTTAATAATCTAAATCTTGGCTCCACATATATAATGTCGTTTGCCTGCACCTTACTATTTGCTAAAGTTAAGCCGTTAATAGTTGACAAATCCATTAAATATACAAATGGCTTTTTATTACGGTCTGGATTATTTCTAATTAACTTTATTTTATATGCTTTTCCATCTTCTAAAATACCACCAGCTGTTGCAATAGCTTCCATAATGCTTGTGTTATTATTAGATAATGAATTAACCTTGGCCTGACCGCCATTTCCAGGAAAAATAATAACTCGTTTGTTAGTTACTTTTGCAGTTACATAGGGCTCTTGATATAACTTTGAATACTTTTCTTCAAGAAAAGATTCTAACTCTCTAATAGTTAAACCTGAAACATTTACTCGACCAATGCTCGGCATTTTAATCTCTCCATTTGATTCTACTGCTAAATCGATGCTTCCAATAATATTATTAACAGAGGTATTAGTTGTTAAATCTATCAATTTGAAGCCGTTATTAGAAAGTATTTTAAATTGTATTAGATCATTGGGAGAAACTCTATAGTCACTATTACTAACAGAATCAGACAATTTATCATAAACAAAATTATCTGGAGTTTTTAGCATTAAATTAGATTTAAAAACTTTGCAGGAAGATAATAATGACAAAGAAATTATAAGTATAAATAATTGACGCATAATAGTTAACAAATATATTAAATTAAAGTGTCATTTTAAACTCCTTAAAAAAATACTATGATGGATATTCAGTTCGAACATGAAAGATATTCATTAATCGTTTTTTAAATATTTTTTTAATTGTGGTAATATCTTTAAAAGTAATATCTGAATTAATAAACTGATTCTTGCTGATTTTATATTCTATAATTGTATCAACTAAATTGCTAATAGATTTAGCGTCATAAGATTTAAGACTTCTAGAAGCCGCCTCTACAGCGTCTGCAATCATTAAAACAGCCGTTTCTTTACTAAATGGTATTGGCCCTGGGTATTTAAATTTATTTAATTCAGTTATTGAATCTCGACCTTGTTTTTTAGAAATATCTAAAAAATATTCAACAGAAGTGGTGCCATGATGAGTTCTAATAAAGTCGATTATTTGTTCTGGTAAATGATGCTTTTTAGCTAGCTCAATTCCAAAAATCACGTGATTAATTATAATTTGAGCGCTTTCAAGAGGATCTATTTCTTGATGAGGGCTAAATCCATTGGCTTGATTTTCTGAATAAAAGTATGGATTTTGGAGTTTACCAATATCATGATACATAGCGCCCGATCTAACTAAAAGTGAATTTCCTCCAATATAATAGATGGCCTCTTCAGCTAAATTAGCAACTTGTAAACTATGTTGAAACGTACCAGGAACATCTTTAGATAACATTCTTAATAATGGTTGATTAAGATCACATAATTCTAATAATTTAAAATCTGAAATAAATCCAAATAACTTTTCGGTAAAATAAATTAGTGGATAAGCCAATAAAACAAGCATAGAACTAATCGCAAATGGAACATATGAAGAAATTTTAGTCACTGTTTGCTGAGTTCCAAAACCTAATTGGTAGGACACAAAAATTAAAACATAAAATACAAAAACTAAAGCAGATGCATTTAATAGTTGTTGTCTTTTTCGCATATCCGCTATAGAAAACAATGTTCCTATTCCTGTTATTAATTGTAATAAAAAAAATTCAAGTTTGTCAGCCACAAAAAAACTACAAAGTAAAACAACCATTAAATGAGTAAATAATGCTGTTCGTGAGTCGAAAAAAACACGAACAATAATAGGCACTAAAGCAAAAGGTATAGCAAAAATCATTAATCCATATTTATTAAAAATGTATGTTATAAAAAATGAACAAAGCATTAATAAATATAAAAAAGCTACTTGTTTATTTTGACCAAATATTGATTTTCTAAAAAAAGCAAGAAAAAACAGTAGAACTATAGAAATTATAAACGTTAAACTCCATTTAAAAATAAATTTAAAAATAGAAACCTCATTATTATGATTTAAAAATGAAAAATATTCATTAATTAAAAATCGTTTGCTATTAGTTAGAGCATCTCCTTTTTTTACGATTACTTGTCCTTTTTTTAAAACATCTTTATAAATAGAAATTTGTTCCATTTTCGATTTTAAATACAACTCAGCTTGCGTGGGATTTAAATAATGTGTTATGGATATAAAACTAAGGTAATCTTGGTTTAAATTAGTTGAAAGTAGCTTTTTATTTAAAAAATCTGCGGCACTTTTAATGGTAAAAAAATCATTATAATTAGCAGGCTCTGAATATTTAGATAGATTAATAAATATTGATTGATTAAAAATAGAATCATCAATACTTTCAATAACACCTCGGTTATAAATACTATCAATTAAAGGTTTTAATCTTTGATATTGGCTTAAATTAGATTTTTTTAATAATTCAAATGCTGCTAATTTTTGATCTTTTTCAGAAGTATTTATTTCAAAAAATAGAGGTGATTCTTTTTGCAATTGTTTTCTTTCTTTTTTTAATTCATCAATTGATTTTTGAATAAGTAAGTTTTGTTCTGCAATTAAATCTTCATAAACCCATACAGCTGTAAAAACATCTACCCGATGACCCTTTATTTCTTTATATGGTAGCATTAATGCAAATAGAAAAGAACAAAAAACAACAATAAATAACTTAAAAATTAAATTATGTTTAGCTCTTATGTATGACATCAATTTCATATTACAAAGAAAGTTGTTTAAACTAAATTAATTAATAGGTTTTAATTCTGTTTTAAACACGTGTTGTTAATAATAAATTAAGGTTTAAAAATCCCAAATACTACTGGTACTTTATGTAAATCTAAATTATGAACTCTCCTCCATTCTTCAACCGATTTAGAAAACAATAGTTGTTTTGAAGAAAAAATATTTTTACCAACAAATACTTGAGTTTTAGGTTTTAAACATGTTATAATATCCTCAAAAAGACGATCATTTCGATATGGCGTTTCTATAAAAAACTGGGCTTGTTCTTTTTTATATGCGAGCTCTTCGAGTTCTTTCAATCGCTTAGATTTTAATAGTTTATCTATAGGCAAATACCCCACAAATGCGAAATTTTGACCATTAAAACCACTCGCCATGATGCTTAACACGATAGAACTTGGACCAACCAAAGGAACAACTTCAATCAGATGCTCATGGGCTAACTTAATCAAATCAGCTCCTGGATCGGCTATACCCGGACAGCCAGCATCACTCATTAAACCAACATCATACCCATTTTTTAAATCATTCAATAATAATTCTAAATCGTTTTTTTTTGAATGTTCATTTAGTATCATTAACTCAGCTTCTTCAATTTTTGGAAAATTAAATAGTTTTAAAAATTTTCGAGCCGTTTTAGCATCTTCTACAATAAACTTTTTTAAACTTTTAATAATTTCGATGTTATATAGAGGAATAGTTTGATTAACATTACTTTCAGAAATTGGAACAGGTAATAAAAATAATTTGCCAAATTGCATCATGATGTAATATTAATTATTTTTATTTGTTGTTACTTTGTATTATAAATATTTTAATAACATGCTAGGTTTAAAACTTGAAACTGACCCTCATTGGGTTAATATTGTAGAAAAAAATATCGAAGAAATCCTCACAGATCACGCCTATTGCGAACAAAAGGCAGCAACTAATGCTATTTCAATCTTAATAAGCTATCCATATCATACCGATTTAGTTGATGAATTATTAATTTTATCTAAAGAAGAGCTTACTCATTTTGAAATGGTACACCAAAAAATTAAAGATCGTGGTTTTAAACTTGGCTTCGAAAGAAAAGACGAATACGTAAATGAACTTTATAAATTCATGAGAAAAGGCCATAAAAAAGAAATTGTTTTAATCGACAGACTTTTATTTTCTGCAATGATTGAAGCAAGAAGTTGCGAAAGATTTAAAATTTTATCAGAAAACATTAAAGACCAAGATTTAAAAGAATTTTATCACGAACTAATGATTAGTGAAGCTAACCATTATACCACTTTTTTAAGATTTGCTCGTAAATATGGCAACGAGTATGAAAATGTAAACAGTCGTTGGGCAGAATGGATTGAATTCGAAGCTAAAATGGTAAAGAGTTATGGTAAAAAAGAAACAATACATGGTTAATTTTTGAAAAATTATAAAAACATATTAATTATTCAAACTGCTTTTATTGGCGATGCTATTTTAGCTTCGAGTTTGATTGAAAAACTTCATGCTTTTTTTCCAAATGCCTCAATAAGTATTTTAGTAAAACTTGGCAACGAAAGTATATTTAACGAACACCCTTTTTTAAAAGAGATACTTGTTTGGAATAAAAAACAAAATAAAATAAAACACTTTTTTAAATTAATTTATCAAGTCAGAAAAAACAAATATGATTGCGTTATTAATTGCCATAGATTTGCCAGCTCAGGATTATTAACAGCTTTTTCAAATGCTAAGCATACTTGTGGTTATAAAGAGAATCCGTTTTCATTTTTATTTAATGTAAACATTAAACATAATATTAATTCTGGGTTTCATGAAACAGAAAGATACAATCAACTAATTAAAGATTTCACAAACGATGTTGTTTATAAACCAAAACTTTATCCCTCGCTTTCAGATAAAGAATTTATAAAACCATTTCTAAATAACTCATATATCTGTATCGCTCCAGCATCTGTTTGGTTTACCAAACAATTACCGATAAATAAATGGATTGAATTGTGTGACAAATTAGATTCGAACACCTTTATATATTTATTAGGAGCTGAAAATGACACAATAATTTGTAATAAAATTAAAGATGCATCGAAGAATAAAAATATAGAAGTTTTAGCTGGAAAAGTAAGCTTGTTGCAATCTTGCGAATTAATGAAACATGCTAAAATGAATTACGTAAATGACAGCGCACCTTTGCATTTAGCTTCATCTTCAAATTCACCAACTACGGCATTCTTTTTTTCAACTATACCGCAATTTGGATTTGGCCCGCTTGCTCAAAATTCAACTATTATTGAAGTGTTAAATTTAGATTGCAGGCCTTGCGGTTTGCATGGTTATTCTATTTGTCCAAAAAAACACTTTAATTGTGCAAATCAAATTAAAATACCTGAAATTACTTTTTAATTTATATTTCTTTAAAAAATACTAAAACAAAAAAATCAAAAAAAAAGCTTCTTTCAATTTAATGAAAGAAGCTTAATAAAAATTAGAATAAATTAGTTTTTTATAATTTTAACTACATTCATTGTGTTTTGAGATTTTGCTTTTAAATAATATACTTCATTTGAAAGAAAATTAATATTTAAATTTAATTTCTCTTCTTCTGTAGATTTTACTAAAACAACTTTTCCTGTTACATCAATTAATTCAATTGTATAAATTCCATCTTTTTTCAATTCTACTGTAATGTCAGAAGAACTTGGATTAGGATAAACTTTAAGATTATTACTATTAGAAGATAAGGAATTAATTCCAACACATTCGTATACGATAACAGACACAAAAGCAGTTGAAGTGCAACCATTAATTGTTCCAGTAAGAGTATACATGGTTGAAGCCGTTGGAGATACATTTACCTGACCACCTTGTAAATAATTAGTAGTTGAATTCCAAGAATAAGTTGCTGCACCACTAGCAACTAAGGTAGATCCTTCTCCTTTACATATAGAAGAAGGAACACTAACTGCAGTAACAACTGGTAAAGGAGTTACATTAATTAGTTGAGATGCTGTTGAACTACATCCAAAATTATTTGTACCATAAACCGAATAAGTTGTGCTTACTAATGGCGATACAGATAAGCCGGCTCCTGCAGAACCGTTACTCCATAAATAAGTGTTAGCTCCAACTGCTAATAAATTAGCTGAAGATCCCTGACAAAGTGATTGATTATTAGTTAGGATAGAAATCACAGGTATTGGATTTACTACAATTAATTTAGATGCTGTATTTGAACAACCTGTTAATGTTGAAGTGGCTGTTACAACATAAGTTGTATTTACTGATGGATATGCGGTTATTAAATTCCCTGAAGAACCGTTGTTCCATGAAAAAGAATTCGCACTTCCTGAAACAGATAAAACTATAGGTTGACCAGCACAAATTGTTGAAACCGGAGAGCTTATTACTAATGATGAAGGATTTAATTGACATGGTGCAATAACTTCAAAATCATCCCAAGTTAAATAAGGTGCCCCAGCACCAGAATATGTTGCAGAAACGCCAAAGTAATACATCCCAGATGAACCTACTGTAAAAGTATTACTTAAAAATTTGTAAGAACCTGAAATTGCAACACCATTAGTTGAACATACTGTTACCTGACCAGCAGCTGATTGAGCAGGGCCAGCAGATATTGCTAAATTTCTCCAATTTAATCCTGCCCCTGCAACATCTGTTTTAAACCAAAGAGAAGTTGAATAAGTAACGCCAGGGTTTAATTGGATTCCATTTGAATAAAAAGTACCACTAGAAGAATTAAATACTCCAAATTTATTTCCTGTGCGAGGCGATCTGTTACCTGTAGTAGCACCTGTAAAAGTTTGACAGGCTCCACCAGTGCCTGTAGAAGACCAAGAACAATTAGGTAACAAATTATTTACACCAATTGATTCAAACCCTTCAAAATATGGAACTGAATTTGTAGTTGTACCTGCAATATTAACATAAAAAGTAGGACTGATGAATGAATTACTATTTGTACACGTAATTACACACTGAAACCAAGTTGGTATAGATAATGCCCCTGAAGTTAAGGAGGTTAAAGAGGCGTTATTTATCGAATTAAATGGCCCAACTGAAGAAGTATTAGAAGCAGACCATGAATAAGTTATTCCACCTGGAGTATAAGAATTAGCCAAAGCTAAAGATGCAGTTGATCCTGGGCAAAGTTGATAATTTGGCCCTAGTATTGTGTTTGGATCCGGCTGACCTGTACATGGAGTAGCTGGTGCTATATTAACGCAATAATCTTCAGTTTCTCCCCAAGAAAAATAAGTGCCAACAGGAGAAGGTAATACAGAACTTTCAATAGTAATAACACGCATACGAGTAGTTCCTGTTAATGCATTAGCTGGAATTAAAATTGTTCCAGTAACAATTGTCCCTGCTATTTGAGCAGGTCCGTATACCGAGGTAAAAACTAACTCTCCCGGATCGGTAAATGATCCATTTTGATTGAAATCAATCCAAGCGCCAGCTATAGCGCCATATACTCCACCACCACATTGTCCTATAGTTACAGAAATAGTATAAGTACTTAATGGTGAAAATAAAGGTGCGGCCACTGCACCAGTATAATTACTATATAATTGATTAATAGACCCTGGGCCTGGGCCTGTTGTTCCGCAGCTACTTGTATTATTTAATGTACCTACTGTTACATTAAATATTTCTTCGTCGCTAGTATAATTAGCCTGAGAAGCTCCGTAAGCTAATGTTTGACAAGGTGTTTGAGCAAAAGTTCCTAAATTTATAAATAAGATTGGAAATGCAAAAATGATACTTTTAATGTAGTTTTTTTTCATATTTTTTTGTATTATTTAACATAAAGATATAAATTAAATAACACTAATCATAATTTTTTATTTTTATTTGGTTGATTATCTAATTTTTAGAAAAATCTGTTTGCTCGGATAAAAAAAACGACCTGTTAATTGCAAGAAATTATAGTTTTCAAAAAACAGTAATACAAAAAAATCAAAAAAAAAGCTTCTTTCAATTTAATGAAAGAAGCTTAATAAAAATTAGAATAAATTAGTTTTTTATAATTTTAACTACATTCATTGTGTTTTGAGATTTTGCTTTTA
>CAMCZO010000041.1 GCA_945887955.1 Chitinophaga pinensis
GCAGAATTACTGGTATGCATATTACAGAGCAGTGAGTACTTTTTTGCAACAAGGCCAGTTTCTTCTTTTAATTCTCTTTTAGCAGTATCTATTGGATTTTCAGATAGGGGGCCTCCTCCTTCAGGAATTTCCCAACTATATTTTTCGAGCGGATATCTCCATTGACCGACTAACCAAGTGTTATTATCTTGATCTAGAGGTAAAATACCAATGGCCAAATTTTTAAAATTAACAACGCCATACAATCCAGGTTTGCCTGCAGGATTTAATACATCATGTTTTGAAACACTAATCCAAGGCGTTTCAAATTTTACATCACTTGACAAAGTAAGCCATGGATTTTTATGATTTTGGTTTTTCATGACGAAGATTAGAAGGCAATTAAAATTTATTTGTTAGGTAAAATTAAGCTAAATATATTTTAACCCTTAAATTTATTGCCTTAATAAACTGTTAAAAAATATTTTGTAATTTTTAAATAAAATCACTTTTTTCCTTGCACCCCCCCTTTTTTTGAAGTAATTTTGTCAAAATAGTTAATATTTAACAATATACCCCCTATAAAAATGAGTACAAGAAGAATTTTAGCACTAAATGATGTTATTAATCGAAAACCGATATCCATCAAAAAAGCAGATAAAAAAGTTTCTGAATATTATGGTTCTGATGTTTTTGGATTAGATGCAATGAGAGAATTTCTTTCGGAAGAAGCATTTAATAGCATACAAAACTCTATGCATCAAGGAACAATTGTAGAACGTAAAATGGCTGATCAGGTGGCGGCTTGCATGAAAGCTTGGGCGCAAAGCAAGGGGGTAACTCATTTTACTCATTGGTTTCAACCACTTTCGGGAGCAACAGCCGAAAAACACGATGGTTTTTTTGAGCCAATTGAAGGAGGAAGAGCCATTGAACGTTTTAGTGGAAATGCACTTGTTCAGCAAGAACCCGATGCATCATCTTTTCCCAATGGAGGCATTCGAAATACGTTTGAAGCTCGCGGATATACTGCTTGGGACCCCACATCGCCTGCATTTATTTGGGGAGAAACATTATGCATTCCAACGATATTTATTTCTTATACCGGCGAATCCTTAGATTTTAAAACTCCCTTGCTTAAGGCCCTTCATTGCATAGACAAAGCGGCTACTGACGTTTGTCAGTATTTTGATAAAAATGTAACCAAAGTAATTGCCACTTTAGGTTGGGAACAAGAATATTTTTTAATTGACTCGGCTTTATATAATATTCGTTACGATTTGCAACAAACCGGACGGACATTATTTGGACATGCCTCTGCAAAAGGGCAGCAGCTAGAAGATCATTATTGGGGTTCTATTCCAGAGCGTGTATCTGCTTTTATGCGTGATTTTGAATACGAGTCGCATTTATTAGGAATTCCAGTTCGAACCCGTCATAATGAAGTAGCGCCTGCTCAATTTGAATGTGCGCCAGTTTTTGAAGAAACAAATTTAGCAGTTGATCACAATTTACTACTCATGGATGTGATGGAAAAAGTAGCTATTCGACATAATTTTCGTGTTTTACTTCACGAAAAACCTTATGCAGGAGTTAATGGAAGTGGAAAACATAACAATTGGAGTTTAGCCACCAATTCTGGAAAAAACTTATTGTCTCCAGGTAAAACACCAAAAACAAATTTACAATTTCTAACTTTTTTTGTAAATACCGTTATGGCTGTTTATGAACACGCCGATTTATTAAGAGCTTCGATTGCTTCTGCAAATAATGATCATAGGCTAGGTGCAAATGAAGCGCCTCCGGCTATTATGTCGATATTTTTAGGGCAACAACTTTCAAATGTATTGGATGAAATTGAAAAAGCAGTTCACAGCGGAAAAATGAGTCCAGAAGAAAAAACAGCACTAAAAATGAATATCGGAAGGATTCCTGATATTTTATTAGATAATACAGATAGAAACAGAACTTCTCCATTTGCATTTACAGGAAATAAATTTGAATTCAGAGCGGTTGGGTCTTCTGCAAATTGTGGTGGACCAATGACTGTGCTCAATTCCATTATTGCAGAACAATTAGCCAAATTTAAAAAAGAAGTAGATTCATTAATAGATAAAAAAATTGAAAAAGATGAAGCTATTTTTCAAATACTTAAAAAATATATTATTGCCAGTAAAAGCATTCGCTTTGAAGGAAACGGATATGGAGATGAGTGGAAAGCTGAAGCTAAGAATCGCGGGTTAAATAATATCTCTTCTACTCCTGGTGCTTTAGAAGCCATGATTTCGAAAAAAACATTACAGATGTTTGAATCGCAAGGCATTTTGAATCACCGCGAACAAGAAGCGAGATATGAAATTAGTTTAGAAACATACACCAAAAAAATACAAATCGAATCTCGCATCATTGCCGATATGGTTAATAATCAAATTATTCCTGCGGCTTTAAATTATCAAAAAATATTAACTGATAATGTATGTGGGCTTAAAACGATTTTTTCGGCAGATGATTTTAAAAAAACAGCCTTCACTCAATTAGAATTAATAAAAGAAATTAGTGAACATATTTCTATCATTAAAAAATCTTGTGATGAAATGACAGAAGCACGAAAAAAATCAAACACCTTAGATTCTGGAAAAAAACAAGCCCATGCTTATTGCGATAAAGTAAAACCATATTTCGAAATTATTCGACTTAATGTTGATAAACTAGAAAATATTATAGATGATGCGACTTGGCCACTACCAAAGTATAGAGAAATGTTATATTTAAGATAAACTATAATTATTTTGTATAAATTTATGTGTCCTAATTTTTTTAATTTGAAATGAAAAACAATAATAAAAAATCTTCATTTAGTTTGTTAAAAGATCTTTGTGCTATACCTGCGCCAAGTGGCAACGAATTAGCAATGAAAGAATTTATTTTAAATTATATAAAAATAAATTCAAAAAACTGGAAACATCAACCTAAAATTATTTGTGGTAATGGATTTCAGGACAATATCATGTTAATTTTCGGAAAACCGCGCACTGCTTTGTTTGCTCATATGGATAGCATCGGATTTACGGTTCGCTATGGCAAACAATTAGTAAAAATAGGTGGCCCTTCGATTAAATCAGGATATAAATTAATTGGAACAGACCAAAAAGGTAAGCAAGAGGTAGAGTTAAACTTAATAGAAAACAAACAAACAGAAATAATTCAACTTGAATATAAAGGAAAAAGAGATTTTGAAAGAGGAACCGAATTAATTTTTAAACCAAATTGGCGCGAAACTTCCGAATATTTACAGTGTTGTTATATGGACAACCGTTTAGGTATTTACGCAGCTTTAAAAGTAGCTGAAAAAATAAAACATGGCGCCATCGTTTTTAGTACTTGGGAAGAACATGGTGGGGGTAGCGTTAGTTATTTACAAAAGTATTTACAAGAAAAATATAAAATACAACAAGCTTTAATTTGTGATATTTCTTGGATTTCTGATGGAGTTCATTTTGCTAAAGGCCCTGTTATAAGTATGCGCGATAGTCTAATTCCTCGAAGAAGTTATATTAATAAAATTATTTCAATAGCTAAAAAAAATAGTTGTGCTTATCAATTAGAAATTGAAGGAAGTGGGGGAAGTGATGCAAAAGAATTACAAATGGCAGAATATCCTTGGGATTGGTGTTTTATTGGAGCTGCAGAGGAAAATGTTCATACACCAGATGAAAAAGTACACAAAAAAGATGTGGAAGGTATGATTTCATTATATGATGTATTAATGAAAGAGCTTTAAAATAAAATTAAATTCTAAATCAAAATTAATAATTTAAATTATTTAAGAAATTTTAATTAGTTATAAATCATGTCAATTATCGGAATTATTCCTGCACGTTATTCTTCAAGTCGATTCCCGGGTAAACCTTTAGTGGAGATAAATGGCAAAACAATGTTGCAACGTGTTTACGAACAAACTAAAAAAGCAAATTTACTAAACGACGTTATCATTGCAACTGATGATGAACGAATTGAAACTCATGCAAAAAGTTTTGGCGCCAATGTAATTATTACCAATCCAAATCACCAAAGCGGAACCGATCGTTGCTTTGAAGCTTATCTTTTAAATAACAAACCATTTGATTATGTTATAAATATTCAAGGCGATGAGCCCTTTATAGATCCAATTCAGATAGATTCGCTTGCTCAATTTTGTAATGGAGAAACCCAAATTGCCACACAAATGATTAAATGCAAAAGTCATGAAATACTTTTTGATAAAGGAGAAGTAAAGATCGTTCTAAATCATCAACAAGAAGCTTTACTTTTTAGTAGAAATGTTATTCCCCATATAAAAGGAAAAAAAGAATCAGAATGGCATAATTGTTATAATTATTACCGACATGTTGGAATGTATGCTTATCATGTTAAAACATTAGAGCAAATAACAAAGCTTGAACCATCTGCTTTAGAAATAGCAGAATCATTAGAACAACTTCGTTGGCTCGAACATGGATTTAAAATTAAATGCATCGAAACAGAATTTGACAGCCATTGTATTGATACTTTTGAAGACATAGAAAAAGTGCTTCGTTTAATGAATATCAAATAAAGTTCTTATGAACTCCATGCACCCTTCACTCATTTCTATTGAAGAATATAACTATGATTTACCTCAAGAAAAAATAGCAGTTTATCCTACTCAAGAAAGACACGATTCAAAATTATTGATTTATAAAAATAAAACAATACAAGAAACTACTTTTAAATATATAGATAAATTTTTAGACGATAATTCGATACTCATTTTTAATTCAAGTAAAGTAATACAAGCCAGATTAAAATTTTTAAATAATAAAAAACAAAGTATAGAGATTTTTTGTTTAGAGCCTCATCTTTTAAATCAAGATATAAACCAGGCAATGTCTAAACAAAATAATACTCGTTGGAATTGCTTAGTTGGAAATTTAAAAAAATGGATTGAAAAAGAAATTGTAATTGTAACTAATAATATTCAACTATCTGCTCAAATAGTTGAAAGATATTCGACACATGTTTGTATAGATTTTAAATGGGAACCTTCAAATTTGACTTTTTCAGAAATTCTTGATTATATAGGTTTGATGCCGATTCCACCCTATATAAAAAGAAATAGTGCATTAATAGATAAATCTCGCTATCAAACTATTTATAGTGATAAGATAGGTTCGGTTGCTGCCCCAACTGCTGGATTACATTTTACTGAAGAAGTATTAAACGCGATAAATAAAAAAGAAATAAAAACACATACTATTTCATTACATGTAGGGGCAGGAACATTTAAACCTGTAAAAAGTAAAATGATGCAAGGCCACGATATGCATTCGGAATGGATTGAAGTTGATTTAAAACTTATTATAGATTTAATTGAAAATAAAAAAAAAGTTATTTCAGTTGGAACAACCTCATTAAGAGTTATTGAATCACTTTATTGGATGGGACTAAAAACTTATAAAAACAATCTTATAACTTTAGTAGATTTAGAAATAAAACAATGGGAAGTTTATGAATTAGATGATGATAAAATAAGCCCAAATCAATGTTTACAGGCCTTAGCCAATTGGATGCAAAAAAATAAATTAGAAAAATTAATTTGTCGTACTCAAATTTTAATTGCTCCCCCATACCAACTTAAAATTTGTAATGGAATTATTACAAACTTTCATCAACCTCAAAGCACCTTGTTACTATTAATAAGTGCTATTGTAGGCGAAAATTGGAAAAAAATATATCAATATGCTATTCAAAATGATTTTCGTTTTTTAAGCTATGGCGATAGTTCACTATTATTAAAATAAATTTATTATAAAATTTCCTTTTTTATATTTATTTTTGAGGTAAACCATAACATACAAAAAACATGAAAAATCTTTACATAATTTTAATTGCTTGTTTTAGCTTATCATTAAATGCTCAATTAACGCAATCAAACCATGCCCCTTTGGCAACCTATACTTTTGAAACCTATCAATGCGATTCATCAAATATTAATCTTGCTTTGACTGGAGCAAACTCCAATTGGAATTTCTCATCAATTAATACCCATAGTAGTGTATTGCTTAGTTATTTTACATCCACTGTTAATAATCCCGCATATCCATCAGCAACTATTGCTGTTGGGTCTTCAACTAACAATACTTCTTATTATACATCAACAACAGCTAACTTAAATTATTTTGGCGGAAACATTTCGGTTGGTTCTATTGTTGGGGCTTTAAATTATACTAATAGCCCTGGTATTTTTGCTGTATATCCAATGATATTAAATACCAGTTCAACCTCAACAACAGGTGGAGGTGTTAATATAATTGCACCCATACAAACTACCGGAACATTTACAGGCTCTTGCAAAGTTTTGGTTGATGGCTCTGGAACATTAACTTTGCCTGGAGCAAATGCTACCTTTACAAATGCACTTCGAGTTGTGACAAGCCAAACGATTAATATCACTACTCCATTTAGCCCTGCCACAATATATATGGTAAATTATGATTATTATTCTGTAGGCATTCGCGCACCATTATTTTCTATTTCCACATCAACTGCAATATCATTTCAAACTAATATTCAAGTATTAGTAACAAGAAATAAAAATGCGGTAACTACTAATACATCTAACACTACAAATGTTTCAGAAAATATAAATAAACCAATAAATCTAAATGTATTTCCTAACCCTTCATCAAACGAAATAAATTTTAATACAGAAAGTATAGATGCAAAATATATTTTGATTACTGATATTTCTGGAAAACTAATTATTAAACAAAATTTTATTGAAAAAAAGATAAAATTAGATGTAAATAACTATACAAATGGTTTATATAATTATAAAGTAATTAATAATAATAACGAAGCCATTAAAATGGGTAAAATTTCTATTTGTCATTAAATTTAAATAATTGTGTAAGCTCCTTTCTTATTAATGAAATTTAAAAAAAATGGATATAGAAGTTAAAATTAACTCTGAAATAAAAACTGCAATGTTAGCAAAAAATGCTAAAAAATTAGATGCCTTAAGGGCTATCAAATCAGTTATTTTATTACTTAAATCATCTTCGGAAGGATTAACTGAAGAGTCAATTAACACCGCATTACAAAAAGAAGTAAAAAAAAGAAAAGAATCTGCTGACATATACAAAAGTCAAAATAGATCTGATTTAGAGGAAATAGAATTATCTCAAGCTTCTGTAATAGAAGAATATTTGCCAAGACAACTTAACGAAGATGAAATCAAAATAGAACTTGAAAAAATTATTGCTACAGTTGGAGCCACAAATTCTTCTGATATGGGTAAAGTGATGGGGGCTGCTTCAAAAGTTTTTACAGGAAGGGCGGATAACAAAATTGTTTCTTCTATGGTAAAGCAACTATTGGGGTAAAATAATAAAAAAAGATTTTTTTTTAGAATAAATTACCGTTATTAATTCTCGGTTATAGCTAATTTTTAAAATTAAGCAATTAATTAAGCATGAAAAAAAAAGTATATTTCATTTTTTTTATTTTTTATTCGATTAATCTTCTGATTGGGCAATCAAGATATTTAAAGTTTATCGAAAAGGGCAAATACGCTAAAGCTGAAAGGAAAATTAATAAGGCTTTAATAAATGAACCTAAAGATGTAGGGCACAATTTCACAATGGCTATGTTGTTAATTAATAGAAAATATAAAGGTTTTAATACATCAAAATCATACGAATATTTAGTAATATCTGAAAATCTTTACTCAAATATTGTTGATGAAAAAGTGATCAAAAATTTAAATAAAATCCCAATTGATAAAGTAGTATTTCTAAATTATACCGACACTATTTGTAAATATGCATTAGATGATGCGATAACTTTGAATAATCTTGAAGTTTATGAAAAATACTTGGAGTTTTATAAAAAAACGCCATTGAATTACAAAAATATCTTAATTCAAAATAGAAATATTTTAGCATTTAAAATTGCAGCTACTGCAAATACTGTTGAATCTTTTCAATACTTTATTACAAGGTACCCAGATGCTAGCCAAATCATTGAGGCTATATCAAAAAGAAATGAACGCGCATTTGAAAAAGTAAAATCATTAAATACATTAGAGGCTTACCAAAATTTTATTAATTTATATCCTAATGCCAGCCAAATCACTGAGGCTATATCAAAAAGAAATGAACGCGCATTTGACAAAGCAAAATCATTAAATACATTAGAGGCTTATCAAAATTTTATTAATTTATATCCTAATGCCATCCAAAACGTTGAGGCTATATCAAAAAGAAATGAACGCGCATTTGAAAAAGTAAAATCATTAAATACATTAGAGGCTTACCAAAATTTTATTAATTTATATCCTAATGCCAGCCAAATCACTGAGGCTATATCAAAAAGAAATGAACGCGCATTTGATCTTGCAAAAACTGCCGACAACATAAACGACTATAAAAAATTTATTAGTAATTACCAAAAAGCTAAAGAAGTAAAAGAAGCTTGGACCAGAATTCACGAATTAGCTTTTATGATAGCAGAAAAAGAAAATACGGCTAAGGCATATAAAAAATTTATGGATGAATACCCCAAATGCAAGCAATACGATGCTGCTTTTAAATTATTTGAAGAAAAACAGTTTTTTGAAAAAACAACCATTGGGGATTGGGGAAGTTATAAAAGTTTTATAGAGAATTATCCAACGCATCCTTGGATAAACATTGCCAGTGATAGTATTTACTCGATAAGCAAAGTAACTGAAAATTTGGATGCATTAAAATATTGTGTTAATAATTTTTCTGGCGACCAAAGAAACAAAGCGCTTATACTTTTTCACGATATTTATACTAACGATGGAGAAAAATCAACACTTGATTTATTTTATGAAAAGTATGATGATGATATTTTAGAGTCAATTAAAACAACAGACTATGAAATTGCTGAACAAGGCAACCAACTTCAACTTCATTTACCTTATAACTTAGCAAATTATTCTGAATATGATAATTATATTCGATTAGCCGCTCCAAGAGAGAAAGCATTTGTGGCATTGCAGAGAATGGTATCAAAAGATATAAATCAAAAGAACTGGCAGGTGGCCATAAATAAAGTTATTAACTACACAAGTTATTTTGGAGATAAAAATAAAAAAATAGTTGATTTGATAAATATTTTAAAAGCCAAATCGGATAATTCAATTAAAACTATAGCTTTTCCATCTCAAATTAACACAAAAGAAGGGGGTGAATATACACCTGTAATAACTGCTGATGAAAGGTATATTTATTTTTGCGGAAGAAATAGGAAAGATAATATTGGTGGAGAAGATGTTTATGGGGCAAATTTTAAATCTAGAAGCCCTGCTAAAGTTGTTTCAGAATTATCATCTGCTAATTCTAACGATGCTCCAGTTAGTATTTCAACAGACGGAACTTCAATGATGCTTTTTAAAGATGGAAAATTGTATTCTTCAGAAAAAACAAACTACGGATGGAATAACGCTATTGAACTTTCAAACGAAATAAATTCAAGTATCTGGCAAGCTGATGCAAATATTTCAAGCGATGGAAATGCTTTAATATTCAGTTCTATAAGAAAAGGAAATTATGATTATAATATAAATATACAACCAGGAACTTATCATGGTGAGGGGAATTTCGCTTCTGATATATATGTCAGCTTAAAAAACAATAATGATGAATGGCAAACTCCAGTTAATATTGGGCCAACAATTAATACTATTTATTGCGATAGAAGCCCTTTTTTACACCCTGATATGAAGACATTATATTTTAGTTCAAGTGGTCATGGTGGACTTGGAGATTTAGATGTATACAAGTCAACTCGTTTAAATGATTCTTGCTGGAATTGCTGGAGCGAACCAATAAATATGGGCAAAGAAATTAATTCCTTTGGAAGTGATTGGGGATATAGAATTTCAACTAATGGGGAGAAAGCTTATTTTTCAAAATCATCGACAGAAAATAATGAAGATATTTATTGGCTCAACCTTCCACCCCATTTAAGGCCAGATTTTGTTGCTACTGTTTCTGGAAAGCTTTTAGACAAAAACAATAAACCTGTTGCGGCTGAAATAATATGGGAAGATTTACAAACTGGAAAAAGCGTTGGGCAATCCAAAAGCGACCCTTCCGATGGGAGCTTTTTTATTGTGTTGCCTCTTGGTAAAATATATGGCTATTATGTAGATAAAGATGAATATTTTCCATTATCTAATAATCTTGATTTAACAAAGGAAAAAAAAGCAAAAGATGTTGAGGAAAATATCGATTTGGTTACATTTAAAGAAATGATAGAAAAAGGAATTGCAGTTCCTGTAAATAATCTTTTCTTTTATGTTAGCGCTCACGAACTATTACCTGCATCTTTACCTGAATTAAAGCGTATTGCAAAAATTATTAAATTAAAAAAAATTAAAGTAGAAATATCTGGTCATTCTGATAATACTGGAACCGAAGATTATAATCAAAAATTATCAGAGTTAAGAGCAAATGCAGTTAAATTATTTTTAATTAAAGAAGGATGTAATTCTGATATGTTATCCACTATCGGTTATGGATCGTCAAAACCGATTGATTTAACTGATACAGAAGAAGGTCGTTCACGAAATAGAAGGTTTGAACTAAAATTTATTAAATAAAGCAATATCTTAAAAAATATAATAGTATAAAAATAACTAATAACTCATAAAAACAATTTAAGGTTCGATTATATTAAGCAATAAAGAAATGATTAAATTTTAATTAAGAAAAAGTCTATAAAATAATATTACTTCTGACTTATCACTAAATTCAATCAGCTTAGAAAATAATCCCATCTATGATTTATTTGATATATAAATGAATTTATATATCAAACAAATCGGTTAAATAATATGGGGTATTCTTTTTACATTATTTAATTGACTATCATTAATCTTTTATAAATATTAATAATAAAAGAACTTGGTATCATAAAACTCTAAAGCAGACATTAAATAAAAGAAAATCTTTTATCTAGGAGAAATCATCTCAAAATTGTAGTAAAAAGTTTTACGAAATAATTTTTATTAGAAGAGTCATAAAAAAAAACATAATAATATGTTCCATCTGGCATTGGCAAGCCATTATAAGTTCCATCCCAAGGCGTATAAACATTTTTTTGAGTATGAACTTGTTGCCCCCATCTATTGTAAATAAACAATTCGAAATTAGGGAACTTATTTACATTGGCAATATTTAAAACATCATTATATCCATCACCATTTGGAGAAAAATATATTGATGCTAAAGCTACACACTCCACTTTTTTAATATTAAAATTTACAACTGTATCTTTAAAAGTAGTCGTATTTGTAATACTAATATAAACTGAATATATTCCAGAATCTAGTTTTAATACTTCTTTAACGCCCTCTTGGCCTGAGCTCCAGATTATCTTAATTGAATCTGAACTACTGGTTCCGGAAATAATTATAGAAGCAGAGCCCTTTTCGCATTCTTGATCTGTATAACTGCTAGTGATTTGAAAATTAGATTGAGCAAAAGCAACACTAAATAAGAAAAAAAAGAAAAAAACTAAGAATGATTTTAAACTGATCAAATAATTTAACATAAAATAAAATTAAAGGTAAATAAAAATATCAAATAAAAATTTAGCAATTCTACTTTTTATAATAATTGTATATTTACATATTCAATTATGAAAAACATTATCTCTGCATTAAGTAAAGAAGCTCTTTTAGATGAGTTAACAAAAGACCGATATGTGAGAAAATCTAATAACGGCAATAACGAAATTTATATAATTACAAGCCATAATTCGCCTAATGTAATGCGCGAAATTGGCAGATTACGTGAATTAACGTTCAGACAGGCTGGAGGAGGTACTGGAAAAGAAATTGACCTCGACGAATTTGACATTTGTTCGCATCCATATCAGCAACTCTTAGTTTGGGATCCTGAGTTCAAAGAAATTGTTGGGGCCTACCGATATATTTTATGTAAAGATGCAGAATTTATTAATGGAAAAGTACAATTAGCGACAACTGAACTATTTGAATTTAGTGAAGACTTTTACAAAAATTATTTAAATGAAACCATTGAATTAGGTCGTTCATTTATTCAACCGGCCTATCAACCAAGTAACGATAGGAGAAAAGGATTATTTAGCTTAGATAACTTGTGGGATGGTTTGGGAGCATTAGTTATAGACAATCCCTCACAAAAACATTTTTCTGGAAAAGTGACTATGTACACTGATTTTAATGTGAGCGCCCGAGATTATATTTTAGCATTTATGCAACATTATTTTCCTGATACTGAAAACTTAGTTAAACCCATAAATCCGATAAGCTGCAAAACAAATATAAATGACTTTTTATTAGAATTAAATGGTCTTGGATATAAAGAAGGTCATGCCGCCTTGCATAAAAGAGTCCGGGTTTTTAATGAAAATATTCCTCCTTTGATGAATGCTTATATGAATCTAAGTCCAACCATGAAAAGCTTTGGAACCTCAACAAATCCATCATTTGGAGGCGTAGAAGAAACAGGTATACTAGTTACCATTAATGATGTTTATCAAAGTAAAAAAGAAAGACATTTTGATTCGTACCTTAAAGAAAAAAGTCAATTATAAATACCATGCAAATCAAAAAAGCAACATTTAAACAAAGTGCATCTAGTTTATTTGGATGTCCGAAGGCTTCCTTTCAGGAATATGCTTTTATTGGTAGAAGTAATGTAGGGAAATCCTCGTTAATCAACATGCTTTGCAACAATAATAAATTAGCTAAAACATCTTCTACTCCTGGTAAAACTCAGCTTATTAATCATTTTATTGTAAATGAAGAATGGTATCTTGTTGATTTACCTGGATATGGATTTGCTAAAACCAGTAAAAGTTCTCGTGCAAAATTCGAAACTATTATTTTTGATTACTGTAAAAAGAGAGAAACCTTAGTTTGTTTATTTGTATTAATAGATAGCCGGCTAACATTACAAAAAATAGATTTAGAATTTATGCTTTGGTGTGCCGAAACAAAAATTCCTTTCAGTATAATTTATACTAAAACTGATAAAAATTCTAAATCAGAATTAAGTCGTAACATTAAAAACATTGAGAAAGAACTCTTAAAAGCATGGCAAGACATGCCAAATAGCTTCGTTACCTCAGCAGAAAAAGGCGTTGGTAAAGATGAATTATTGGAATTTATAGCGTTTCAAATTAACGAAACAAACACGCGATTAAAAAATGAAAAAGAATTTAAAAAAGAAAATCCAAACATAGATACAAATTAAACAACAGTATTATAAGAATGGCTAGTGACTGGGATAGACTTCAGAAAAAACTCAAAGAACGTTTTGATGGAGAAATGGATTACGATTCAATATTATTTTTAATTGGCCTTCAAGAATTAGGTAAACCATTTAAAAAATACAAAAAAGACGAAAAACTTGAAGTCATGCATGTTGCTATTTGTAGTTTACTTGAACCATATGGCTTTTATGAATTTATGGGGAAAGATGATGATGGTTGGCCTCATTGGAAATTAAAAGAAAATTTGCCTTTTTTAGATGCAAAACAACAAAATAAACTTATTATTGATTCGATAATAGACTATTTTAAAAAAGAAGAATTTATTTAATTTTTTTAAATAAAAACATTAAACAATTAATTTGCTCTATACTTTTTAAGCCTTATCTTTATTAGCTTATCAATTCAACGGAGATAAAACTTATGGAATATCAATTTAAAGAAATAGAAAAACGTTGGCAAGCATTTTGGGCAAAAAATAATACATTTAAAACAGAAGACGATTCAATAAAACCAAAATATTATATATTAGATATGTTTCCTTATCCGTCGGGAACAGGATTGCATGTTGGGCATCCACTTGGATATATTGCCTCTGATATTATAGCGCGTTATAAACGTCACAAAGGTTTCAATGTTTTACATCCAATGGGTTATGATAGTTTTGGTTTGCCTGCCGAACAATACGCAATTCAAACCGGACAACACCCTGCCATTACAACTAATCAAAACATTGCTCGATACCGCGATCAATTAGATAAAATGGGCTTTTCATTTGATTGGAACAGAGAAGTTCGCACTTCAAATCCAGATTATTACAAATGGACACAATGGATATTTATTCAGATATATAATTCTTGGTATAATAAATCTAGCAAAAAAGCTGAAAAAATATCTTCACTAATTAATGAATTTGAAAATTTTGGAAATAAGAATGTAAACGCATTTTGTGACGAAAGCGTAAAATTATTTTCTGCACAAGAATGGAAATTATTTTCAGAAAAAGAAAAATCTGACACTCTAATGGCTTATCGATTGGCTTATTTAGGTGAAGCTTATGTTAACTGGTGTCCAAGTTTAGGAACTGTTTTAGCCAATGATGAGATAAAAGATGGATTGAGTGAGCGAGGAGGCTATGCAGTTGAACGTAAATTAATGAAACAATGGAGTATGAGAATTTCTTCTTATGCTCAAAGATTAATTGATGATTTAGATACTATTGATTGGTCAGAAAGTATAAAAGAATCGCAACGATATTGGATTGGAAAAAGTGAAGGCACTTCCTTAAAATTTAAAATTATAGATTCAAATTTTGATTCTGAAAATTATATTGAAGTGTTTACTACGAGGCCTGATACTATTTTTGGTGTAACTTTTATTACGCTTGCACCAGAAAATGAATTAGTTTTAAAAATAACATCAACAAAACAAAAAGTAGAAGTTGAAGATTATATTATTAAAACAAAAAATAGAAGTGAGAGAGAGAGGCAGTCTGATGTAACAAAAATTTCTGGGGTATTTTTAGGTGCGTATGCAGAGAATCCATTTAATGGCCATAAAATTCCAATATGGATTGGTGACTACGTTTTAGTTGGATACGGAACAGGCGCTGTTATGTCTGTGCCAGCCCATGATTCGAGAGATTATGCTTTTGCTAAACATTTTAATTTACCTATTTTAGAAGTAGTTAAAGGAGGAGATTTATCAAAAGAATCTTACGATGCTAAAGAAGGTATTTTAATAAACTCTAATTTTTTGAATGGTTTGCCAGTAAAAGATGCATTTAATAAAGCGATAGAAGAAATTGAAAAACGTTTTTTAGGAAAAAGAAAAACTAATTACCGTTTACGAGATGCCGTATTTGGCAGACAAAGGTATTGGGGTGAACCAATCCCAATTTATTATAAAGATGGAATTCCCTTCGAATTATCAGAAAATGAATTGCCTTTATTATTACCTGAAGTAGATAAATTTTTGCCAACTGAAGATGGGGAGCCACCATTAGCAAGAGCTTTAGAGTCATGGAAAAAAGATGGTAAATATAATTATGAGACAACTACCATGCCAGGTTGGGCAGGAAGCAGTTGGTATTTTTTACGTTACATGGATTCAACCAACAATTCTGTGTTTGCTAATAAAAAGCTAACTGATTATTGGAAACAAATTGATTTATATATTGGAGGAAGCGAGCATGCCACAGGGCATTTACTATACGTTCGCTTTTGGACTAAAATTCTATTTGATCTTGGTTTAATAGATATAGAAGAGCCTGCTAAAAAATTAATTAATCAAGGAATGATTCAAGGAAGAAGTAATTTCATTTATTGGTTATCTCCTATAATATCATCTAGTTCAGATATAAATCAGTCTAATCTTAGCCGTATTTTTATTTCTAAATCAATTGCCAATCTTATTGAAAAAAAAGATGTCACAATAATCGATTTTACAAAAAAAATTATTTCTCAAAAAATAAAAAAAGAGTTTCCGAAATTGCAGGATTTCAATATTGAAAAAATTTCTGTTTTAAAATCTCATGTCGATGTTAACATTGTTACCAATGATTTATTAGACATTGATGCATTTAAAGAATGGCGAACAGAATATGCCGATGCTGATTTTATTTTAGAAGAAAATGGTGATTTTATTTGTGATCATGAAGTTGAAAAAATGTCTAAATCGAAATGGAATGTAGTGTCTCCAGATGATATTTGTTACAAATTTGGCGCCGACACATTAAGATTATATGAAATGTTTTTAGGGCCAATAGAACAAAGTAAACCATGGAATACTAATGGAATTTCAGGTGTATCAGGTTTTTTAAAAAAGCTATGGCGTTTATTTTTTCAAAATAGCGAAATTTTTGTTAGTGATGATAATCCGAGTAAAGGAGAATTGAGAACACTTCATAAAACAATTAAAAAAATTACAGAAGACATTGAAAGATTTTCGTTTAATACCTCTGTTAGTAATTTTATGATTTGCGTAAATGAATTAACTGAAGTTAAATGTAATAAGCGACTTATATTGGAACCATTGTTAATTTTAGTATCACCTTATGCACCTCATATTTCTGAAGAATTATGGAATAGAATTGGCCATAAAGAAAGCATTAGTTTAGAAAAATTTCCAATATGCCAAGAAGAGTTTTTGATAAACGATTCATTTAACTATCCTATTTCTTTTAACGGAAAAATGCGATTAAACATCGAACTGCCTGCTAATTTAACTATAGAAGAAATTGAAAAAGAAGTAATGAATAGAGCTGATGTAAAAAAATATTTAGAGGATAAGGCTCCAAAAAAAATAATTATTGTGCCTAATAAAATTGTGAATATTGTTATTTAAAATAATTTATAAGTTTTTGATTAAAAAAAAATGCTACCCATAAGGAGTAGCATTTTTTTATTTTAATTAAATAGTTAATCTACATTGTCGTGTAAAAATGAATTATTTGGTCTAATTTCAATTTTTTTATTTTCATCTTCGAATAAAGTATAACGAGAAACATTTGATTCAAGGCTTGGCATTTTATTTTCGAGAATAATGTTTTTACGTTCAAAAGCGGTTTGTTTTTCAAGAGCGGCTAAACCTTCTGGGCTTTTCATTCTTAGGGTAATGTCTTTTAATTTTCGAATCCGATCTTGAGCTAATTTGATTTGTTCTTCACGACTAATAGTTTCTTGATTAACAATGTTCATCGCTTTAGTTTCATCTAAGAAATTTACTTTTTTTTCGTCTATATTATTAAATGTAAATTCAATAGCGTTATTATTTTCTTGTTGATTATTTTTAATTTCTTGTGAATTAATATTCGTTTCAAAGCGAGAAACAATTTCCTCTTCTATTTGAGTTGGAATGTTTTCCGAAACAGGGGTATCAATTTCTTGCTTAGTATAAACAAAAGCTTCGTCTGTATTAACTTCGTTTATTCCAATTGTTTGATTTACAGGAGTTTTTTCATCTAGATTTACAATCTTTCTTTCTTTTATCATAGGTGTTTCAAAACCGGTTTCTTGTTTTGAATTAAATCCAGTTGCAATAATTGTTACGCTCACATTATCGCCTAATGAAGGGTCTGTTCCATAACCAGTTATTAATTCAGCTGTTCCGCCTGAGGCCTCTTGAATAAAATCTGTAATTTCTCCAAACTCATCCATATCAATGTCGTCGGTACCGCTCATGATATTTAATAATACATGGCGAGCTCCAGTAATATCATTATCATTTAATAAAGGAGAGTTAAGGGCCTCTTCAACGGCTCTAATAGCACGCTTTTCTCCACTTGCAACTCCAGAACCCATAATGGCTTTGCCACTATCTTTCATAACAGTTTTTACATCATTAAAATCTACATTAATATGCATGTGTAAACTAATGATTTCTGCAATTGATTTAGCGGCTCCAGTTAATACATCGTCTGCATGAGCAAAAGCTTCGCTCATTTTTAAATTACCATAAATTTCGCGAAGCTTATCATTTCCAATCACCAACAAAGTATCAACATACTTTTTCATTTCTTCTAGACCAATTTCTGCTTGGCTTCTGCGTTTTTTACCTTCAAAAGCAAATGGAATTGTAACTATACCAACCGATAAAATGCCTAACTCTCTGGCAATACTAGCAATAACAGGCGCAGCTCCAGTCCCAGTTCCGCCTCCTAAACCAGCGGTAATAAAAACCATTTGAGTGCCCTCGCCCAAAAAACGTTTAATTTCGTTAATAGATTCTAAAGCGGCTTCTCGGCCAACATCAGGAATAGATCCGGCACCCAGACCTTTAGTAGATTCAAACCCTAACTGAACTTTATTAGGAACTGGGCTTTTATCTAGTGCTTGTTTATCGGTATTACATACTATGAATTCCACGCCTTTAATACCTAAACGGTACATGTGGTTAACGGCATTACTTCCGCCGCCGCCTACACCAATTACTTTAATAATTGAGTTTTCTTCTTGTGGTAAATCAAATTGCATCATGATATTATTTTTTTAAATTATTATATTTATTTAATTAATTTTTATTTAATGGGTTAAACATCGTCGCTCATAAAATCTTTTGCTCTATCTAAAAAAAGTGATAGAAAATTCCCTTTTTTAGCTTGAGAATGATTTGCAATATTTATATTTTCTTTTTCATTGGGAGTTTCTGCTTTTGTTTTTTCATCGGGTTCCATTGATTGCTTAACTGTATTAGCGCCTCTTTTAGAATCGCGTTCATATTTTTCTATACCCTTCATCACTAAGCCAACAGCAGTTGCATATGATGGATTTTTTAGTTCATCATCGTTACCAGCTAAATGTTCGTTTGGAGTTCCAATTCTACAATCCATTCCAGTTTCAAGCATTACAAGAGAAGATAAATGTTTTAACAAAGAGCCTCCTCCAGTAATAACAATACCTGCTGATAATTTTTTTTCGAGACCACTACTTTTAATTTCAAATAAAACAAATTCTAAGATCTCTTGCATTCTAGCTTGAATAATTCTTGCTAAAAAATTAACAGAGATTTCTTTATGTTTTCTACCTCTTAATCCTGGTATTGAAATTATTTCATTTTCTTGATTTTCTTGAGCCAAAGCTGAACCAAATTTCACTTTTAATTGTTCTGCTTGTGTTCTAATAATACCACAACCTTCTTTTAAATCTTCTGTAATAATATTTCCACCGAAAGGAATAACTGCTGTATGTCGGATTATACTATCATGAAAAATTGCTACATCGGTTGTTCCACCGCCAATATCGACTAATATAACACCCGCTTCTTTTTCTTCATCACTCAATACAGCATCAGCACTTGCTAAAGGTTCTAAATGTAAATCAACAGTTTTATATCCAGCGCGATCTACGCATTTAAAAATATTTTTTACAGCAGCTACTTGCCCAGTAATAATATGAAAATTGCCTTCTAAACGAATGCCTGCATGCCCGATTGGATTTTTAATTCCTGACTCTTTATCAATAATATATTCTTGAGGAATAACATGAATAATTTCTTCGCCCGGACTCATTACCAATCGATGCATATTATCAATTAAATCATCAATATCTTTTTGATTTACTTCATCATCCAAACTCTTTCGAGTAATCATACCTCGATGTTGCATACTTTTTATATGTTGGCCTGCAATTCCAACAATTACTTCACCTATATCAACACCTGCTTTATCTGCTGCAATTGTTATCGCTGATTTAATAGATGATACAGTTTGTTCGATATTAACAACAACGCCTCGATTAATTCCTAAGGACTCTGATTTGCCTACTCCCAAAATTTCTATTTTTCCAAATTCGTTTTTTCTACCTACTATTGCGGCAATTTTTGTTGTACCAAGATCAAGACCAACAACTAGTTCTGAAGTTTTGTTAATAATTTGTGTAGTTATATTTTCCATAATAATTAATTTTTAGTGCAAACCACTATGTTTTTATATTTTAAATTAATAGCTGAATATTTAGTCCAACTATCTGATTTATTTAACCCTTGAGAGTAAAATAATTTCAGTTTGTTGAATTTTTCACTCATATTTTGAGAATCACCAAAAATAATTTTATGATTGCCGATTGCCGGAAACAATTCTAAATCTTTTTCGGTATTAATATTTATTTGATGAATTAACTGAGAAAGAATTGAATCGCGATTAATATAAGTGCAAACATCATAAATTTCATCTAATATGCTAAGTTCACTATATAATTTATTTTTTTTAATTTGATTAACTGAAAATTTTGAGCGATAAGCATAAGGCTCAAAAATTTCTCCACTTGCCACAATGACTCGAGCAGAATAATTTTCGTTTAGAGGCATTAGCTTTGATTCACTATCTATATAGTAACTTTCTCCATTTTTATTAAAAATTCTAAGTACTGGGCTTCTTTGTTTGACATCAATTTTAATTTCCCCATTTATATCGCGAGAAACTTCAGCATTTTCTATTGCTGGATGAGAATTTAAATCTATTTCTAATTTTCTTATATTAATTGTTTTTAAAGGGAGCGAAAGAATAGAATCATTTCGTGTGCTAAAATATTTTTTAATATCACTTGCATTTAAAAATAAAAACTTATCGTTATTAAGAATCGTAATATTTATATTTTTAGCAATAATATTATTTTCACTTTTAGAAACAAAACTCAAAGAACTTCCAAGACCTGCAATTGCAATAATCCAAAGAATAGTAACTAAAATTTTTCTATAATTTATTTTTTTCAATTTTAACTTTTATTCTATTTAATTATTATTTTTTAGTTTATATAATTCATTATTATTTTAATCATTAAAAATTGTTTCAATTGGGATAACCAAATTATCAATATCCCCAGCTCCCATTGTTAACAATAATTCTGGTCTATTCTTTTTTAATAATTCTAACAAAGCTTCTTTAGATATCACTTGTTTTTTTATTAATTTCATTTTATTCAACAACCACAATGAGTTTACTCCTTCAATTGGCAATTCTCGTGAAGGATAAATATCAAGTAAAAAACATTCGTCAAGTAAATCTAAACTACTTGCAAAATCTTCAACAAAATCTCTTGTTCGAGTAAACAAGTGTGGTTGAAAAATACCAGTAATTTTTTTATCTGGATATAATTGCCTCACTGAATTAATTATAGCCTTTAACTCTTCTGGATGATGCGCATAATCATCAATGTAGATATGAGTTTTATTATTTATTCTATAATCAAAACGGCGTTTTACTCCGCTAAAAGAACGTAATGCTTTTCTTATAACATCTCCTTTAATCCCTAACTGCTGTGCAACTGCAACTGCAGCAATAGAATTTTCAACATTGTGTAACCCTTGCAAACCAAGGGTTAAATTTGTTATTGACTCTATTGGACTTTTAATGTCATAATAAAATTGTGCATTTTCTATTCTAACTGATTGTGCACAATATTCAGTATCTAAATTTAAAGAGTAGATAAGGTGTTTAACAGAAAGGGATAATTCGTTATGAACATTTTTTTTAACAATCAGGGTGCCATTTTTAGTTACCAGATTTGCGAATAAGAAAAAACCCTCTTTTACCTGATTTGCATTACCATATACATCTAAATGATCTGCATCAACACTAGTTATTAAAGCTATTTGAGGTTTTAATGTTAAAAAAGAACGGTCATATTCATCAGCTTCTACCAAAAAATAACTATTTGCATCATTAATATCTCCTAATAATAAATTGGTATTATAGTTTTTAGAAATCCCTCCCATAAAAGAAAAACAATTAAAGCCAGCACATTTTAATATATGTGTGATTAATGTGGTTATGGTAGTTTTTCCATGAGTACCAGCAATAGCAATAGTTTTAAATTGTTCGCTTATTTGTCCTAGTACCTGAGATCGTTTTAAAATTGTATACTCATTTTCACGAACAAAAATATATTCTTTATTATCAAGCGGAATGGCTGGCGTATAAATGACTAAAACATCTTCTTTGTTATAAGTACTAAATAAGTTCTTAATTGAGTCAACATTTTCTTTAAAATGACAGCTAATACCTTCATTACATAGCTGATTTGTTAAATCTGTTTCTGTTTTATCATAACCAGCAACCTCTTTATGATAATGATTAAAAAATCTAGCTAAAGCACTCATCCCAATGCCACCAACACCTATAAAATAATATAATTTATATTTTAAAATATTCATTTCAATTTATAATTTGCCAACTTTAATACTTCTAAAGCAATAATATTTGCTGAATTTAAATGTGCTAAAGCTTTTATGTTTAAAGAAAGTTTTTTTTGTTGAGGTAAATCATTTACTAATTGTAAAACAGAATTAACTAAAAGCTGACCTGCCTCAATATCTTTTACTAAAATTGCTGCTTCTTTATTTACTAGCGCCAAAGCATTTTTTGTTTGATGATCTTCTGCTGCTGATGGCAAAGGAACAAGAATGCAAGGTTTTTCTACAATACATAATTCAGAAATAGCGCCGGCACCAGCTCTCGAAATAACTACATCGGCTAATGCATAAGCTAAATCCATTCGAGAAATAAAGTCAAGAACTTGAATGTTTTTATCTTTATATTTATTTGCTTGTTTTGTTGCTTCATCAAAATAAATTTTTCCTGTTTGCCAAACTAATTGAATATTATTATCTACAAAACAATTTAATTTTTCTCCAATTGCTTCGTTAATTGCTTTTGCTCCGAGACTTCCACCAATAACTAATACTGTTTTTTTTGAAGCGTCTAATTTAAAAAAATCAAAGGCCTCATTACGCTTTTCTTTAATTGAAAAAATATCTTGTCGAATAGGATTACCAGTAAGTACTATTTTTTCTTTTGGAAAAAACTTATCCATTCCTTCGAAAGCAACACAGATTTTACTTGCTTTTTTAGATAATAATTTATTAGTAATTCCAGCATAAGAATTCTGTTCTTGTATTAATGCAGGAATGCCTTTTGCCATTGCTACTTTTAATAGAGGGCCCGAAGCATATCCTCCAGTTCCAACAACTACATCGGGTTTAAAATCTTTTAAAATTTTATGTGTTTTTATTAGACTTTGAATTATTAAAAAAGGAAGTTTGAAATTTGAAATAGAAAATTTCCTATTAAAACCAGCAATCGGTATTCCAATAATTTTATAACCTGCAGCTGGGACTTTTTCCATTTCCATTTTATTTATTGCCCCAACAAACAAAATATCTACATCGCTAACAATTTTTTTTAATTCATTTGCAATAGCAATAGCAGGGAAAATATGTCCACCTGTTCCACCTCCACTCAATATAACTTTAAGCTGTTTCAAGATTTTCTTCTGTTTTTTCTTCAATACCTCGACTTATACTAAGTATTATACCAAGCGAAATCATAGTAAACCAAATAGATGTTCCTCCCATACTAATTAGGGGTAATGTTTGCCCGGTAACAGGAAATAAATTTACTGCAACAGCCATATTAACTAATGCTTGAATTGATAAATTAAATGATAAACCAATGGCTACTAAACAAGCAAAAGGTTTATCGTTATCGCGCAGAATTTTAATACCTCTATAAAGCAAAATCATATATAAAAACAAAAGCAAAAATCCAATCATTAAACCATATTCTTCTATAATAATTGCAAAAATAAAATCTGATGATGCTTGAGGTAAAAATGCTCGCTGTATACTATTTCCTGGCCCTTTACCAATAATTCCGCCTGTTGCAATTGCAATTTTAGCTTGTTCACTTTGATAATTACTTCTACTATCGCCATTACTAAAATTTTCTATTCTAGATTTCCAAGTCGGTCCTCTCCCTCCGGGAATTGATTCGGGAGATAACCAGATCCAAGTAAAAAAAACAGATCCCAATAAAGTACATATTCCTAATGTTTTAAAAATATTTTTCATATTTATTCCACCCAAAAACATTAACAATAAACAATTTAGAAATAATAAAGTGGCCGTAGAAAAATTAGCAGGTAAAATTAAAACGCAAACTAAACCAATGGGGACAAGTAGTTTTTTGAAAACTGATTTAAAATCTTGTAACTCTTTTGATTTAATAGCAATAATTCTAGCTACATAAATAATGATCATTAATTTAGCAAAATCAGATGATTGAAAAGTTAATTTTAATCCTGGAATTTCAATCCACCGTGAAGCTTCTCCAGCAGAAACACCCTTAATTAAAGTATATAATAAAAGCGGAATAGAAAGTATAAAACCTATTTGGGATACTTTACTGAATATAGTATATTTTATTTTATGAAACAGATAGGCTATTACCAATCCAGAGGCTATTAGGCCAAAATGTTTAAGTAAATAAAATTCAGTAGAAATCCCCTTCGGTTTATGAGATAAAGCAACAACTGAACTATAAACCACTAAAATAGAAAGCAAAGAAAAAAGAAACATTACTGCCCAAATAACCTTATCTCCTTTTAAATAGTTAAATAGTTTCATTTTATAAACATTAATATATATGTATATTCATTCTAAAATAAATTAATTATTTAGAATTTAAATTATTGTTATTTTTAAAGTCTTCTTACTGCTGCTTTAAATTGCATGCCACGATCTTCATAATTTTCATATAAATCAAAACTTGCACATGCAGGTGATAATAAAACAACATCCCCCTTCTTACCTATTTTACAAGAAGCGGCAACTGCATCGGTTGCAGTATCTGTTTCAATTATGGTCTCAACTAGTCCTTTAAATGCATTAATGATTTTACTATTATCCTTACCTAAACAGATAATAGCTTTGACTCTTGATTTTACAAGCTCAGTTAATTCATTATAATTATTTCCTTTATCTTGACCACCGCAAATCCAAACAATTGGTTTTTCCATACTTTCAAGAGCATACCAAGTTGAATTCACATTGGTTGCTTTAGAGTCGTTAATAAATTCTATTCCATTAATAGAAGCAACAAATTCTAATCGATGTTCGGCATTATGAAAATCTTGCAAACTTTCGCGAATATTTTCTTTTCTTACATCAACAATGCGAGATGCTAATGAGGCCGCCATGCTATTGTAAACATTGTGCTTGCCTTGAAGTGCTAATTGTTCAATTGTCATAATTAAGGGTTCTTGGTTTAGTTTATAATTAAGGATTATTTGGTTATTAGTTAAATATGCGCCTGGTACATTAATTGTTTTTTTTATACTAAATGGAATTTTTTCGGCAGCAATATTATGTTCTTCCATATATGCTTGAATAGCTATATCATCTGCACAGTATACAAAATAATTTTTGTTGGTTTGATTTTGAGTAATTTTGAATTTAGATTTTATATAATTTTCAAATTTATAGTCATATCTATCTAAATGATCTGGAGTAATATTTAATAAAATAGCCACATCGGCAACAAAATCAAACATGCCGTCCAACTGAAAACTACTTAATTCTAAAACATAGTAATCATAATTTTCTCTGGCTACTTGCATTGCAAAACTTTTTCCTATGTTGCCTCCTAATCCTACATGATAACCTGCATTTTTTAAAATGTGGTAAGTAAGCAATGCCGTTGTGGTTTTGCCATTTGAACCTGTAATACAAATTTTCTTGGCATTGGTATATCTCCCTGCAAATTCTATTTCAGAAATAACTGGTATGCTTTTCGAGATTAATTTTTGTATCAAATCAGATTGATCAGGAATGCCTGGACTTTTGATGACCTCATCAGCATTAAAAATATTTTCTTCTATATGTTTACCTTCTTCAAACAAAATATTTTCTTCTATTAATTGAGTTTTATATTTTTCTTTTAATAATGATTGATCGCTTAAAAAAACATTAAAACCTTTTTGTTTTGCAAGCACTGCACTTCCAACACCACTTTCTCCTCCTCCTAATATGACAATACGTTTGTTCAATTATCTTAATTTTAGAGTTACAAATGTTAATACAGCTAATGCGATTCCTATAATAAAAAAACGCATAACAATTTTTGATTCATGAAATCCACTTTTTTGATAATGATGATGTAAAGGCGCCATTTTAAACAATCGATTAACTTGCGCATACTCTATACCGTGTTTTCTCTTTTGATATTTAAAAAAGTAAACCTGTAAAATCACCGAAAGATTTTCGACTACAAAAACACCACATAAAATTGGAATTAAAAGTTCTTTACGAATAGCAATAGCAAATACTGCAATTATCCCACCAATTGCTAAACTTCCTGTATCGCCCATAAATACTTGAGCTGGATAAGAATTATACCATAAAAATCCTATACAAGCTCCAATAAATGCAGAAATAAAAACTACAAGTTCGCCCGAATTAGGAATATACATGATGTTTAAATAATCAGCGAAAATAAAATTTCCGGATACATATGCTAAAATGCCAAGAACGGTTCCAATAATTGCACTCGTTCCAGCAGCTAATCCGTCAATGCCATCAGTAATATTTGCACCATTGGAAACAGCGATAATAATTAAAATTACCATTGGGATAAAAACGATCCATCCAAATTTTAAATTATCTAGTCCTACCCATGAAATAAATTTTCCATAATCCAACTCATTATTTTTTAAAAATGGAATTGTGGTTTTTAATGTTTTGGTTGAATGTTGAGCATATTTTGGTGTATTAACTTTTTTAAGTTCTGAATTAGAAATATTGCCTATTTCGGATGAAACA
>CAMCZO010000042.1 GCA_945887955.1 Chitinophaga pinensis
AACGAAAATTTAAGCTACGAATTATTTGATATTCAAGCTAAACTATTGGCAAAGGGTTTAATAACAAGTAAGCAAACACAAATAAGTCTGATTACTTTGCCACCTTCGGCATACTTTATGCACATCAGCCAAAAAAACAAAAAAATACAATCATTTAAAATAATTAAAAACTAAAATCATGAAACTAAAAGCTTATCAATTTAAAGTTGGATTAATTATTTTTTTATTAAATTTTTTAATTAGCTCAACATTTGCCCAAGCTCCTCAAAAAATGAGTTTTCAAGCGGTAATTCGTAACAGTAGCAATGCACTAGTAACCTCAACAGTTATTGGTATGAAAATAAGTGTTTTGCAGGGATCACCATCAGGCACAGTTGCATATAGTGAAACGCAATCACCAACAACCAATGCCAACGGTTTGGTAAGTTTACAAATCGGAGCAGGCACTGTTGTTTCAGGAACATTTTCAGCTATCAATTGGGCAGCAGGCCCTTACTTTATACAAACCGAAACCGATCCATTGGGCGGCACGGCATATAGCATTGTAGGCACAACCGAATTAACAAGCGTGCCCTATGCCTTATTTAGCTCAAATGGCCCAGCAGGTGCTCAAGGTCCACAGGGAATTCAAGGTTTGATTGGTCCATCAGGAGCTAATGGCGTAAGTATTGTTTCTGCTACAGTAGCTATAGATAGTTTGTTTCTTAGCTTAAGCAATAGCGTAACAATTAATGCCGGAAAAGTAACCGGAGCAACGGGCCCACAAGGCTTGGCTGGTCCGGCAGGAGCCAACGGAATAAGCGTTGTTTCCGCTACAGTAGCTACAGATAGTTTGTTTATTAGCTTAAGCAATAGCGTAACAATTAATGCAGGGCACGTTGTAGGCCCTGCAGGTGCAAACGGAATCAACGGAACTAACGGAATAAGCGTTATTTCATCAACCATAGTTACAGATAGTTTATATATAACATTAAGTAATAGCGTTGTAATTAATGCTGGAAAAGTTACTGGCCCACAAGGAGTACAAGGTTTAATAGGATTAACCGGAGCAACCGGCCCCGTAGGCTTAACAGGTCCACAAGGAATTATCGGATTAACAGGAGTAGCAGGCCCAACAGGATTAACAGGAGCAACCGGCCCCGCAGGCTTAACAGGTCCACAAGGAATTATAGGATTAACAGGAGTAGCAGGCCCAACAGGATTAACTGGAGCAACTGGCCCCGCAGGTCCACAAGGAATTATAGGATTAACGGGAATAGCAGGCCCAACAGGATTAACAGGAGCAACCGGCCCCGCAGGCTTAACAGGCCCACAAGGAATTATCGGATTAACAGGAGTAGCAGGCCCAACAGGATTAACAGGCGCAACAGGCCCAGCAGGGTTAACAGGTCCACAAGGAATTATTGGATTAACAGGAGTAGCAGGCCCAACAGGATTAACAGGATCAACAGGTCCAGCAGGATTAACTGGTGCAACAGGCCCAGCAGGCCCAACAGGAGTAGCAGGTCCAACAGGATTAACGGGTGCGACAGGACCCGCAGGATTAACAGGCCCAGCAGGAGTAGCAGGTCCAACAGGAGTAGCAGGTCCAACAGGTTTAACCGGAGCAACAGGTCCGGCAGGATTAACCGGTGCAACAGGCCCAGCAGGTCCAACAGGAGTTGCAGGTCCAACAGGATTAACTGGAGCAACCGGTCCGGCAGGATTAACGGGTCCAGCAGGTCCAACAGGAGTGGCAGGCCCAACAGGATTAACGGGTGCAACCGGTCCAGCAGGATTAACAGGTGCAACTGGCCCAGCAGGAGTAGCCGGTCCAACAGGAGTGGCAGGCCCAACAGGATTAACCGGCGCAACAGGCCCAGCAGGATTAACAGGCGCAACAGGCCCCGCAGGTCCAACGGGAGTAGCAGGTCCAACAGGTTTAACCGGAGCAACAGGTCCGGCAGGATTAACAGGCCCCGCAGGTCCAACAGGAGTAGCTGGCCCAACAGGATTAACTGGTGCAACTGGTCCGGCAGGATTAACCGGTGCAACAGGTCCAGCAGGTCCAACAGGAGTAGCTGGCCCAACAGGATTAACTGGTGCAACTGGTCCGGCAGGATTAACAGGCCCAGCAGGAGTAGCAGGTCCAACAGGAGTAGCAGGCCCAACAGGATTAACCGGATCAACAGGCCCGGCAGGATTAACAGGTCCGGCAGGAGTAGCAGGTCCAACAGGAGTAGCAGGTCCAACAGGTTTAACCGGAGCAACAGGTCCGGCAGGATTAACAGGACCAGCAGGCCCAACAGGAGTGGCAGGCCCAACAGGATTAACAGGTGCAACAGGACCAGCAGGATTAACAGGCCCGGCAGGAGTAGCAGGTCCAACAGGAGTAGCAGGTCCAACAGGATTAACAGGCCCAACAGGCCCAGCAGGATTAACTGGAGCAACAGGTCCAGCAGGCCCAACAGGAGTAGCGGGCCCAACAGGATTAACGGGTGCAACAGGTCCGGCAGGATTAACTGGAGCAACCGGCCCAGCAGGTCCAACAGGAGTAGCAGGCCCAACAGGATTAACTGGCCCAACAGGTCCAGCAGGATTAACTGGAGCAACCGGTCCAGCAGGCCCAACAGGAGTAGCGGGCCCAACTGGATTAACCGGCGCAACCGGTCCAGCAGGATTAACAGGTCCGGCAGGAGTAGCAGGTCCAACAGGATTAACTGGAGCAACAGGAGTAGCAGGTCCAGCAGGATTAACAGGTCCAGCAGGAGTAGCCGGTCCAACAGGATTAACTGGAGCAACAGGAGCAACCGGCCCAACAGGATTAACAGGAGCAACCGGCCCAGCAGGTCCAACAGGATTAACTGGAGCAACAGGAGTAGCAGGCCCAACTGGATTAACAGGTCCAGCAGGATTAAATGGAACAAATGGAACAAATGGATTAAATGGAGCAAATGGAACAAATGGAACAAATGGTGCAACAGGAGCAACAGGTGCAACAGGAGCAACAGGAGCAAGTGGTGCAGCTAACGCATGGGGATTATTGGGTACTTCAGGTACTGTAAATGGCACTAATTTTATTGGTACTACTGATAATGTAGCTTTAAATTTTAGAGTTAATAATTTAAAAGCTGGAAATATAGATCATACATTGTTTAACACCTTTTTAGGTTTTGAGGCTGGTAACAGCAATCCATCAGGAGTTAGAAACACTGCTAATGGATCTCGAGCCTTGTATTCCAATACCACAGGATCTCTTAATACCGCAACTGGATATGCTGCATTGTACTTTAACACATCAGGAAGTTTGAATACAGCTAATGGATATGGGGCCTTGTATGCCAACACTTCAGGAAATTATAACGCAGCAAATGGATATGGGGCTTTGTATACCAACACTTCAGGAAATTATAACACAGCAAATGGTTATTATGCATTGTTTTCAAATACCACAGGGAATTCTAATGCTGCAAACGGATTTTATGCATTGTTTGCAAATACCACAGGGTATGAAAATGCTGCAACCGGACTTTATGCATTGTATTTAAATACCACAGGTTATGCTAATGTTGCAACCGGAGCTCGTGCAATGTATAACAATACTACTGGATTTTTTAACACAGCAAATGGATATAGAGCATTTTTTAATAATACTACTGGGCGCGGAAACGCAGCAACTGGTTATCAGGCATTGTTAAACAATACTACAGGATTTTATAATACAGCAATTGGTTATGAGGCACTGTCTAACATTACCTCAGGAACCAACAATGTTGGTATTGGCTTTGGTGCATTGGTACCTTCAGCCACTTCTGATAATCAAGTTCGTGTTGGTAATACATCGGTTACTTATGCTGGTGTTCAGGTAGCCTGGACTGTCACGAGTGATAAACGTTGGAAGTCGGATATTAAAAATAGCGAGCTTGGCTTAGATTTTGTAAAAAAATTGCGCCCTGTTTCATATTTCAGAAATAATGATGAAAGCAAAAAATTAGAGTATGGTTTTATAGCTCAGGAGATTGAAGAAGCCCTAAATAATTCAGGTGCAAGCAATAATGGCATTATTTCTAAAGATGATAAAGGCATGTATGGTGTACGTTATAATGATTTAATGTCGCCCATGGTGAAAGCAATACAAGAGCAACAGCAAATGATAGAAATGCTCAAGCAAGAGAATAAACTAATGCAAGAGCAGATAGAGGAGTTGAAAAAAAATAAATAGCTAAGGTTTAATTAAATATTTTGCCAGGGTTTAAAATATAATTGGGGTCAAATACTTTTTTAATATCTTTCATTAATTGTAAATGGTATGGGCTAAAAACAATGGGTAAATAGTTTTTTTGAACCAAGCCAATACCGTGCTCGCCGCTAATAGTGCCACCAAGCGATTTGCAGAGCTCAAAAATTTCGCTAATTGCATTTGGTAAATCTATATTCCATGCCTGGTCGCTTAAGGCACCTTTAATAATATTAACGTGTAAATTACCATCGCCAGCATGGCCATAACACACGGAGTTAAACCCGTATTTTTTTCCTATGGCTTTAACACCTTTTAATAAAATTGGCAACTCGGCCCGAGGCACCACCGTATCTTCTTCTTTATAAACGCTGTTACTTTTAACAGCTTCGCCAACTTTACGGCGTATTTTCCAGATGGCATTTTTTTGTTCAGCGCTATCGGCAAATAAAATTTCGTCGCATTGGTTTTGCTGCATTACTGCGCTTATTATTTCGCAGTCGCTCATTAATATATCTAAATTATTGCCATCAACCTCTACAATTAAAAGTGCTTGCCATTCGGGTTTTACTTTAAAACTGAGTTCGCCCGAATATTTTATGCTCCAATCGATGGCATCTTTTTCCATAAATTCCATAGCACTCGGGTTAATGCCTGCTTTAAAAACTTCGGCAACAGCTTTACAGGCCAATTCGGCACTATTAAAAGGAACAAGCATGAGCAAATCGTGTTTGGGTAAGGTAATTAGTTTAAAAACAATTTTAGTAACAATACACAAAGTACCCTCGCTACCAACCATTAAATGAGTAAGGTTGTAACCTGTAGAGTATTTGAGCGTGTTGGCCCCTGTCCAAATTATTTCGCCATTGGGCAATACGATTTCTAAATTTAAAACATAATCGCGGGTGGTGCCATATTTAACTGCTTTTGGTCCGCCACTGCTGTGAGCAATATTACCGCCTAAACTACAACTACCCCAACTGGCAGGGTCGGGGGGATAAAATAAACCCACTTGTTTTACAGCTTCTTGAAATTCGTAATTAATAACACCAGGCTCAACGGTAGCTTGTAAATTACGTTCGTCTATTTTAATAATTTTATTAAATTTTTCCATGCTAAGCAGCACGCCCCCTTTAATAGGAAGAGCACCGCCACTTAGCCCAGTACCTGCCCCTCTAACTGTGAGTGGGATAAAATGCTCATTACAAATTTTGGCAATTTGCGAAATTTCTTTAACCGAGCTGGGTTTTAAAATTACTTCAGCAAAAAAAATTAAATCTTCGGTTTCGTCTTGTCCGTATTTTTCGAGTTGCTCTTTATCTGAACTAATATTTTCTTTGCCAACAATTTGTTCAAATAATAAAAATGTTATTGACGTTACTTTGTTATAATTTATGGCATTCATAATCATATTCTGTAAATTAAAAGTAATATGTTTGATTTGTAAATTTTATTTAAAAAAAAATAGTTTCAGTTTGTTTATTAACACCCATACTCACAAGCAATTATTTGATGCCAAAATAGAATTGGTAAATTTAAATATAAGTGCATTAGAAAAACCTAATAATTATAGTTATGGAATACATCCCTGGCAAATAGATACAAATGGGTATCAATTAGAGTTAAAACTATTAGAGCAAAAGGCACATGAAAAAAAGTGTTTAGCAATAGGGGAGTGTGGCTTGGATAAGCTAAGTTCGGTAGATTTTTTATTACAACAACAGGTGTTTATTGAGCAAATAAAAATAGCCAATCGCATAAAAAAACCATTAATTATACATTGTGTAAAAGCATTTAATGAGTTATTAAATTGTTTGAATTTAAATAATAATGAGGTGCCTGTTTTGATACATGGTTTTAATAATAACGAAAACATAACAAGAGTTTTGCAAAGTGAGGGATTTTATTTTTCATTTGGTAAAGCATTATTAGGTTATGATTCTAATGCAGCCAAAGCCATCAAACAAGTAGGAAGAAAAAATATTTTTTTAGAAACAGATGATGCCGATTTATCGATTAAATATGTGTACAAAAAAGCTGCTGAACTATTGGGAATAGATGAAGATATTATTAAAGAGCAATTAAAACATAATTTTGAAACAGTTTTTAAAATAAAGTTATAATATGGATACCAGCTGGATGGAACGCACCGCTTTATTAGTGGGAGAAAAGGGTTTAGAAAAATTAAATAATGCGCATGTGTTAATAGTTGGATTAGGAGGCGTTGGTTCTTATGCTGCTGAAGCTATTGGAAGAAGTGGAGTAGGTAAAATGACCATTATTGACGGTGATACAGTAGACCCTACAAATAGAAACCGTCAGTTGCAGGCCTTAAGTTCTACGCATGGCCAAAATAAAGCCAGATTAATGGGCGAGCGTTTAAAATTAATAAATCCAGAAGTAGAAATTGATGTGATTGAGGAATTTAAAAATCCTGACGATATGAAATTATTTATGGCACAAAAGTTTTCTTATGTAATAGATGCGATAGATAGCATATCGCCAAAATTATATTTGTTGCAAACGGCATATTATAATAATCAGCGTATTATTTCGAGCATGGGGGCAGGAGGTAAAATGGATCCAACAAAAATAAAAGTTGTAGATATTTCGCAAACTAATATTTGTCCGATGGCCCAGTATGTTAGAAAAAGACTGAGGTATATGAATATTTACAAGGGCATAAAATCTGTTTATAGCACTGAGTTTCCTGCTAAGTATTCGATTATGAAAACAGATGGCAGTAAGTATAAAAAATCGGCTTATGGCACTATATCTTATTTGCCTGCTGCGTTTGGCTTAACCTGCGCATCGGTTGTTATTAGAGATTTAGTTTTGTGGAAAGAAATTAATACAGGCAAAAAATAAAAAAATTATTTTGTATTGCTAACAAACACTATAATTCGGGTAAGCGAAAATAAAAATTTATTATAAATTTGTTTTGCCAGGATATTTTTTTAGGGCTTCGTTTAAACAATCCATTGCATTTTTTAAGTCGTTTAGATTTAATACATATGCAATTCGCACTTCGTTTATGCCAGCATTAGGGGTAGAATAAAATCCAGTAGCAGGCGCTAACATAACGGTTTGCATGTTGTAGTTAAATGATTCAAGAAGCCATTGGCAAAATTTATCAGCATTATCAATAGGCAATTTAGCAATACAATAAAATGCACCGCTAGGCTTTGGGCAAAAAACACCTTCCATTTTGTTTAAAGCCTCAATTACAAAATTTCGGCGAGTAACATATTCTTTTTTTACATCTTCAAAATAACTTTTAGGAGTACTTAAAGCGGCCTCGGCACCAATTTGTCCATAACTAGGAGGGCTTAAACGGGCTTGTGCAAATTTAAGAGCGGCTGCCATCACCATTTTGTTTTTTGTTATCATGGCTCCAATTCTGGCGCCACAGGCACTATAGCGTTTACTAATCGAATCTAATAGGATTACATTATTTTCGATTCCTTGTAAATGCATTACGCTAATATATTCTTTATCATCGTAGCAAAACTCTCTATAAACCTCATCGCTTAATAAAAACAAATCATGTTTTTGTACTAAATCTCTTAAAGCTTCTAATTCTGATTTAGAGTATAAATAACCGGTAGGATTGCCAGGATTACAAATCATGATACCTTTTGTTTTTGGTGTAATTGCTTTTTCGAATTCAGAAATAGCAGGCAAAGCAAATCCGGTTTCGATAAAACTGCGTATTGGTTTTACAGAAACATCAGCTGATTTGCAAAAGCCATTATAATTGGCGTAAAAAGGTTCAGGAATAATAATTTCGTCGCCTAGGTTAAAACAGGTTTTTAGTGCAATTTCTATAGCCTCACTTCCACCGCAGGTAATCATAATATCGTTATGATCGAGTAAAATATTGTATTCTTGGTAATACGAACATAATTTTTTACGATAGCTTTCGTTACCAGCGCTGTGGCTATATTCAAGCACTTTTAAATCAGCATTTTTAACTGCATTTAAAAAAGATATGGGTGTTTCTATATCTGGCTGCCCAATATTTAAGTGATAAATTTTTACCCCTTGTTTTTTTGCTAATTCTGCAAATGGAACTAATTTGCGAATTGGCGAAGAAGGCATTGTGTTGGCTTTATTTGAGATAGTAGGCATTATTATGTTGTATTAATTTTACAAATATAAAAAACCCTCTTATAACTAAGAGGGTTTTATTTTAAATTAAACTAAATTTTTATTTAATTTAATTGAGTTTAAAATTTACTTTTTCCGAAACTTCTTTTTGCTTCCCCTCCGCTTTTTTCAGCATCGCGGCTAAAAGAGCCTCTTTCTGAATTTCCTTTTTCAGAGTTAGCAGAATTAGTTCTTGGGCGCTTAAAACTACTTTCACGTTTTTCTCCACCACGATATCCACCGCCACCTTCACGTTTTTCTCCACCACGGTATCCACCTCCGCCTTCACGTTTTTCTCCACCACGGTATCCACCGCCACCTTCTCGTTTCTCTCCACCACGGTATCCACCGCCACCTTCACGTTTTTCTCCACCACGATATCCACCGCCACCGCCACCGCTTCCTGCTCTGTATCCTCCGCTACGTCTTTCTCCATCGCTAGAACCTTCTTTCATCCTACGATTACTTACTTCTAAAGAAATTTTACGATTATTAAATTCTACATCGTTTGTATTTAAGGTTAAAAAAGAATCTACTAATTTGCTTTCAGTTTCGAAAAAAGAAAAGCTACTTTTTACATCCACATTAAAAATCATTCGGCCATGAACTTTTACGGCGTCAGCTAAAAATTCTTTTAAACTGTTAATGTTAAAGCCATCCATCATTCCCATATTAACAAAGAAACGAGTCGTGCGACTGTTACCAAATGCACCATCAACAGAGCCCTTAACGATATTAAGATCTGGAGCGTTTTGATAATAATCGTGAAAACGATTAAATTCTTCGCTAATTACACGTTTTATTAATTCTTCTTTACTTAGTTCTTTTAACTCATCATAAATAGCAGGTAAAAAACTTTCAATTTCATCATCTTTTACTTCTACATTATGAAGTTTATGAACTAAATTAAATAATTGTTTTTCGCAAACATCCGACCCGTTAGGAACTTCTTTTTTCTCAAACTTCTTTTTAATAATTCTTTCAATATCTTTAATCTTACCATTATCTTTAGGGGTAATTATAGCAATTGCAATACCTGATTTTCCGGCACGAGCAGTTCTTCCTGTGCGATGTGTATAGTTTTCTACGTCCTCTGGTAAATTATAGTTAATTACGTGAGTAATATCACTCACATCAATTCCTCTGGCTGCAACATCAGTAGCTACAAGCATTTGTAAAGTATGGCTTCGAAAACGCTTCATAACAAAATCACGTTGACTTTGAGATAAATCGCCATGTAAAGCATCGGCACTATATCCGTCTTTAATTAATGAATCTGCTACTTCTTGAGTTTCGGCTTTGGTTCTGCAAAATACAATTCCAAAAATTTCGGGGTAATAATCGGCAACACGTTTTAATGCTAAATATCTATCACGTCCTTGAACAACATAATAAATATGTTCTAAATTATCAGCGCCTTCATTTTTTTTACCAGTGCTAATTTCGGCAGGATTAGTCATGTAATTTTTCGCGATACGCTCTACCTCTTTTGGCATTGTAGCGCTAAATAGCCAAGTGCTTTTTTGGTCTGGAGTTTCGCGTAAGATAGTATCTAAATCATCTTTAAAGCCCATGTTTAGCATTTCGTCGGCCTCGTCGAGTACTACAGTTTTTACGGTGTTTAAGTTAATAACCCGTCGTTCGATCATATCAATTAACCGACCAGGGGTAGCTACAACAACTTGAACGCCACGTTTTATATCTTTAATTTGTCCATCAATACGAGCGCCACCATAAATAGCAGTTACATTAAAACCTTTTAAATACTTACCGTAGTTTTTAATATCATTCGTAATTTGCACACATAATTCGCGCGTTGGCGCTAATATTAGTGCCTGAACAGTTTTATTATCACAATTAATTGAATTTAAAATTGGCAAACCAAAGGCAGCTGTTTTTCCGGTACCTGTTTGGGCTAATGCCACCATATCTGTTTCTTGTTTTGCAAGTAAAAGAATAGTTTGTTCTTGAATTGGGGTTGGGGTTTCAAATCCTAAATCGGCAACAGCTTTTAAAAGGTCGCTATTAAGACCTATTTCTTGAAAAGTCATTTTAATTTTATTTAGTTATACATTAACTGCTAAAAATACCCCGCAGTTAATGAACTATGCCAACAAAAATGGCGAGATAATTTTTAAGACGGCGCAAATTTACGCTTTTAAATCTAAAAAAAAAAGTTATTACCTTTTTTTAACCAAAATTGCTTCAAAATGACTACTTTTGTATTCGTTTATGAAACATCACTTCGCAATAATTATGGCAGGAGGAGTAGGTTCTCGTTTTTGGCCTATGAGCACTACCAATCATCCAAAACAATTTTTGGATATTTTGGGAAATGGGGAAACCTTATTACAACAAACCTTTAAACGATTAGAAAAAATTTGTTTAAAAGAGAATATTTATGTTGTAACCAGTAGTATTTATAAGCAATTAGTTTTTAATCAGTTACCTGATTTAACAAAGGAGAATGTACTTTTTGAGCCGGTAAGAAGGAATACGGCGCCTTGTATTGCATTCGCCTCATATAAAATACATAAACGCGATCCAAAAGCTATAGTAATTGTTGCCCCAAGCGACCATTTGATTAAGAAGGAAGCTGTTTTTATAAAATCTATATTATCTTGTTTTAAAAAGGCAGAAAAAGAAAATTGTTTAATTACATTAGGAATAAAACCCACTCGGCCAGATACAGGTTATGGTTATATTCAATTTATAAAAAGTGATAAAGTAGAAGTTGATAAACGAATAAAAAAGGTAAAAACCTTTACAGAAAAACCGGATCATGATATGGCCAATTTTTTTGTGAAGAGTGGAGATTTTTTATGGAATTCGGGCATATTTGTTTGGAGTACTCAAAGCATTATTGAAGCGATGGAAAAGCACGATTCTGAACTTGCAAATTTATTTAAAGAAGGGTGGGATATTTATAATACCTCAAAAGAAGAGGAATTTATTAATCGTGCTTATGCCGTTTGTAAAAACATTTCGATAGATTATAGTGTGATGGAAAAAGCAACTAACGTTTATGTTCGTTCTAGTATTTTTGGTTGGAGTGATTTAGGGACATGGGGAAGTTTACACGAGCAAATTGAAAAAGATAAAAATAATAATGCGATTGTTGGTAGAAATATAATTACCTACGATTGTAATAATTGTATTGTTCAAGTTCCTAAAGAAAAACTGGTTGTTTTACAAGGATTAGAAGATTTTATTGTGGTAGAGAGCGAGGGAGTTTTGATGATTTGTAAAAAACAAGACGAACAACAAATACGAAATTTTGTGAATGATGTTAAAGTGAAAAAAGGCGAAAAGTTTGTTTAGACAAGCCTAATTTTTTTTAATCCCAAAACTGCCATTTATTTGGCCAAAAATCTATTACTTCTATTTTGAATTCTTTTATAATTAAATTTTCTTTTCCTTTGTTCCATAAATAACATTTTATTTTAGCAGCACCTTCTTTATTAATCAAAGAATGTTTGCTTCCAATAAAACACATGGTCATCAAGTTAATGCTGCTATCTTTATTTAATACAGACTCAGAAGCATTATTTGAATTATAACTAATTATTTGATTGTTGGCGATGGTATTAACAGAAATACAAGCAGCAGTTGAAGAAGCAAAGTATTTATTAGTTTTAAATATAGTTTTAATTATCAGCACTTGTCCTTCATGAGTTGCAATTTGATTATAATCAGCGGAGGCTTCAAAAGGAAATTCTTGATTTGAATCGAGAACTATGTCATTATTAATGGGTTGATTAATGGCTTTAGAAATAATGTATGTGAAGTTATTTTTGTTTTTAATAGTCGAGCTTTGAATAATTTTTTCTTTGGTTGCGAATGGTGAAATATTTTGTTTTTGTTTAGAATAAACTTGATAGTTAATTGCTTGAGTAATTTTGTTTTCGATAAGATGAGGAAAATATTGTTGAGCAAAAGCTTGATGAATAGGCATGGCAGATGCTAATACTAGGTAATTAGTTTTACTATTTTTAAGAAGTTGAATAAATGTTTGCATTGATTTTATAGAAGAATCTGAAGAAATGTGACAATTAAATTTTGTGTTATATTTTTGAGAATAAATTTTTATCATTATCGAATCGGCGTCAAAAAAAACGCTAGTTAAAGAATTATTACCATATAATTTTTGATAATAATTAGTTCTTTCGAATTGATATTCGAAAATTGTTTTAACTGCTTGATTAAAATAATCTTTTTTGATATAGCTATAAAATAATAAGGTGGCGCTTAATAAGCCAGCAATGCAATAAAACAAGTATTTATTTTTAAATTGAAGGAATGAGCTAATAAATATGATTAAGCCAACTGATGCAAATAACATTACTGAGTTTTGGAAAATAGGTGCTCGATAAATAGAATAGATAATAACAATGGTATAATTTATAATAAATAACATAAATAAAACAACATGTTTTTTTGTAAAGTTGGCAGATTGACGGAATAATAAATTAACTATAACAAATCCGATAATGAGGAGGTACGAATATCCTGTACCAAAAATAACTTTCAATAAAATTAATAAATTATAAAGCCAATTTGGCTTTTCGAGCCAACCCCCTTGATCAATTCCGATTCCTGCAACTCCAAGTTGAAAGAGGGTAATAGAAAGGTGAGGTAAATATGCAATTGTTATTAGTAAACAGGTGATAAAATAATTTTTTCGATTATTTTTTGTGATTAAAAAGATACCAAAAATTACAACTGTAAATGCGAATAAGGCGTTGATGTGATGATTTATAGCGGATAACCAAGCAAAAATTCCAAATCCAATAAATGATTTAAGATTTGTATTATCTAAAAAAATGATTTTATAAAAATAATATAATAAGGCAATGCTAAAAAAAATACCACTTACATACATGCGAGCTATAGGGGCATAAAATACAAATATTAACGAATAGCTAAATACTATGCCGCTAATAATTGCAACTTGTTTTGAAAAAAATCGAAAAGAAAAAAGATAGGCATATACAATGGCAGCAAGGCTAAATAGCAAAAAAGGTAATTTTATTATCCAATTACTATAGCCGAACCAATGAGTGAGGTAAAAGATGATTATTTGAATTAATGCCGGATGCGCATCAATTTTTACTCCTTTTTCGATTAGTTCTTTAAATGAATTAAATTGAGTTCGATCTAATCCACTTAATTCGTCAAGTGTAAATTGATAATTAAATAATGGAAATAATCTTAAGATGGCAGCTGAACCAAAGATTAATAAAAATACACGATGCTCTTTTATTTTTTTATACCACATCCTTGTAAAAATAAAAAGCTGGCATTTAGATGTCAGCTTTAAGTATTAATATTGTTAAGAGGTTTAAATTATTTTTAACATCCAATTCATTTTATCTTCAATTTTACCTTTACGAATTTTGCGCAAGGTTTCATCAACTTTATTCGAGAATTTACGCTCTGCTATTGGAGTTAATTCATAATCTTTACCATTATAGCCAATGCTAATAATTTGAGCAATAGTTGCAGCTGTTCCGCAGCCAAACACTTCTTTTAGAGTTCCATTTTCGTGGGCTTCGAATACTTCTTTAATACTAACTTTTCGTTCTTCAACATTAACGCCCCAATCACGGGCTAATTCTAAAACACTTTTTCTTGTAACGCCATCTAAAATAGTATCGATTAAGGCAGGCGTTATTAAAGTTTCTCCAATTACAAACATCACATTCATCGTGCCGCTTTCTTCAAAGTATTCGTGTGTTTGGCTATCTGTCCATATAACTTGATGATAACCTTTTTGCTGAGCTAATTTTGTGGGATATAAGCTACGACCATAATTACCTGCAGCTTTTACAAATCCAACGCCACCATGAACGGCTCTAGAATAGGTAGTTTCAACTAATACTTTTACTGGTTCGCTATAGTATTTTCCTGCAGGGCAAGTAATGATGATGAATTTATAAGTATCGCTAATTTTTACGCCAATAGCTTCGTCTGTTGAAATTAGAAATGGCCGAATGTACAGGCTACCATATTCGCTTGAAGGTACCCATGAAGAATCTAAACGAATTAATTCATTAAGGGCATTCATAAAAAAATCGACTGGTATTTCAGGCATAGCCATTCGGATAGCGCTTTTATTCATCCGATTAATATTTTCGAATGGACGAAATAAAGACACCTCACCAGCATCATTTTTATAGGCTTTCATACCTTCAAAAATAGCTTGCCCATAATGTAAAGAGCTGGTAGCATAACTTAAGGGCACGTCTGCATAGGGCATAATTGAGGCTTTATTCCATTCGCCATCGCTATACTCTGCAACAAACATATGATCGCTAAAGCATTTTCCAAAAGGCACATCATTAATATCGTATTGAGAAATGCGACTATTTGAAATTTTGTTAATGCTAATATCTAAAGTACTATTCATTGTTAATTAGGTTGAAAAACAAATAAAACCATTTTTTTTTTAATGGCAAATCTTTTTGTGATAAATAATTTGCTTTTAATCATTATATTATTAAAAGCATTGGTTTACAAGTAATTGAGATTAAATAAAAATTGTTTTATGTAGTTGGTTCGAATTTTTTTAGAAGAACTGTTTCTCCATCAAAAACGGCATAAGTGTTATAATTTATCCATTCGCCTAAATTAATGTATCTCGCCTTAGAGTCAACATCTAAATCTAATGGTAAATGCCTATGACCAAAAATAAAATAGTCAACAGCTTCTGTTTTTAAATAATTTCGGCAGTATAAAAATAGCCATTCATTTTCTGCTCCTAAAAATTTTTCATCTCTATTGCCGGTAATTACTTTTTTTCTTTTACTGCTTTGTTTCGCAATATAAAAAGCAAGGTTCGGATGCAATCGGCTAAATAACCATTGAAGAGGCTTATTCGCAAAAATACTTCGCAAAAATTTATATGATTTATCTCCAGGGCCTAAGCCGTCTCCATGACCAATATAAAATTTTTTGTCGTTATAAATTATAGTGATTGGTTTATAGTGAATTTTTACTTGTAACTCTTCTGCAAAATAATCTTTCATCCACAGATCATGGTTCCCAACAAAAAAGTGAACGGATATTCCAGCATCAGTAAGTTCTGCAATTTTTCCAAGAAGCCTTACTGTTCCTTTTGGAACGGTGTATTTGTATTCATACCAAAAATCAAAAATATCACCTACTAAATAAATAGTACCAGCATCGGCTTTAATACTATCGAGCCATTGGCATACTAGTTTTTCTCGAATTAAACTTTGTGCATGCGAAGGAACACCTAAATGAAAATCGGAAGCAAAATATATTTTTTTATTGAGCACTTAAAATAAATTATTTTTAATTAAATCTTTCGCAACTAATTTATGAATATTTAATGTGAATCGTATTCTATTAAAAAAATTAATATTATTTTTTTCTAAAATTGAATTAATATCGTTATTAAATGCTAATGGAATATAAATGTCAATAATATCTTTAATTATAGTCACATTTAAGCCCGTATCCCATAAAAAACTATCACGATTTAGTTCTTTTTGATCGCAAAAAACGATATCCGCAAATATTTTTATTGGTAATTTTAAAAGTTTTGGCGATTTTAGATTAATTGCTGTAAGCCATTGTTTACTTTGACCTAAAGGCGTCCATATTTTCAGGTTACCATCTTTTTCAGCTAATTGGCTAAAGCCAAAGCCGCTAGTTTCGTTACGAGCTATAAATTGATTTTCGAATAAATAATCTTGGTTACCATTAAATCCAGTAGACCGAAACGCATAATAATTTCTTTCAGAATTGTTGCCAGCAAAAAACGTACCTCCAAACCATCTTATGTTTATGTCATTTTTTTGATTTATCTTAATGTTATAAATTAAAGTTAGAGATAGTTTTAATAGAGTGGAGGTATGTTGAAGATTGAGATTGAGATTAAATGGATGTATGGCATGAATATTATTTAAGTTATAATTTAATTGATTTACAAATGAATAGTTTGTTTTTTTTAATGGACCCGAAAGAGAATAATTAGTAAGTGATTCTTGATTTAAACTATCTATAAATAAATTATTGTTAGTGTAATTGATAATCTGTTTTATAAGACTAGTTGGATTAATTTTTTTTAACTCAATCTGAATGTAAGGAGATATTTTATAATAATTTAAATAGAGGTTTTGGTAGGAGGTATTGTTTTCTTGATTTAAATTTTTTGTATTAAAATAATTATAGGCAAATGATTTAGTTTTTAAGCCTATACTAATTTGTTGGGCACCTAATATTTTATAGCAATTAAAATTAAATTCTGTAAACCCTGCAAGAGATTTACTATTAAATGCATACATTGGCGCTATAGCAAAGTCAAATCGGTTTTGATAAAAATTATAATTATGAACGCCCAGGCCAACCATAAATCCATTGTAATAATTAGCGCCTAATAAAGGTAAATAATGTATTTGTGTTTTAGTTGAATTTTCAAAGTGACTAATGAAACTGAGTTGCAATGGTTTAAATTTTTTAAAAAGACCATGTGCTTTTACGATATTGTTTTTTCGATTAATATCAGGCATTTGATCGAACCCATCTATTTTAAAATAATCAAAATCTAGTGGAGGAAAATAAAAAGTTTTAGTTTTTTTAAATCCATCTATCCATTTAATATCTATTATATTATTATTTTTAAATCCGCTTAAGTTAAATGGCAATATGTTATTTGATTTGTTTTTTATGGTGATACTAAAATCTCCATTTATTGTTTTATTAACTCGTTTTATTTTATAATCGATGTGGTTAGTTGATTTAAATAAATTAGCATCGAAATCAGTTAAATTAAATCCACTCGATAGACTCATACAATTTAAAAAGTCTTTAGGTGAAGGATGTTTAAATTTAAATTGTTCGTAGTAATATTTAATGGCTTTATCAAATTTTTCTTTGCCTAAATACGACATTAAATAATCAAGCACAACGGGCGTTTTACTATAAACTATGCTTCCATAATTAAAAACAGTAAATTGCTCAGAAGTTAAGTCTAATGATTGATCGGTATGCGATTTTAAAGACATCAAATAAGCAAATTCTTTTTCTTTCCAATAGGGCATTTTGTTTAATCCTAATAATTTAAAACTCGAATCACGATTGATGTATTCTGTTAATTTTTTTTCAGGATATTTTTCACGAACATATTGCATTTCGTAAAAAGAATTAATGCCTTCATCTAAAAAGGGATGATCCCTTTCGTTACTTCCTAAAATTCCATAAAACCAATTGTGTCCTATTTCGTGGGCAATTACTACATCTAAATCAAGATCAGTTGTAACATCTCCAATTACTGTAATATTTGGATATTCCATGCCGCCTCCAGCCATTATAGTACCATCAACTGCAGTAATATGTTGGTATGGATATTCTGCTACGTTGTTAGAATAAAATAGAGTAGCTGCATTGATATAATTGATAGATTTTACCCATTTATCTGAATTTTTAGGGGTAAAATAGGCCCAAGTATCTATTGTTTTTTTTGAGATCGGAAGCACGACTTCTCCTTTAAGAACAAGAAAGCGTTTGTCTGCAAACCATGCAAAATCATGTATTTGGTTTTGTTTAAAGGTGATGGTTTTGAATTTAAGAGCCGAAACAGGGAAATTCATATTTGTTTCTGAAGGAATTATATTTTTTAGTTTTTCTTGTGATTCGATTATTTTCGAATTCAAAAAATCTAATTCTGCTTCTGCATTTACTCTATTTCCGGTTGCGCATAATAAATAGTTTTCGGGTAAAGTAATATTTACTTCAAAGCTTCCAAACTCACTATAAAATTCGCCTTGATCTAAATAGGGCATAGGGTGCCACCCTTCATTATCAAATACCGCCGGCTTTGGATACCATTGAGTAATAAAATAAGCCTGTTCGGAATGACCTAAACGAGAAAATTTAGCAGATGGAATTTTTACAAAAAATGGAGTGCTAATTTCAATACTATCTTTTGGTAAAAGCGCTGTGTTTAATATTAATTTGCATATATCGGGGTTTAATTTATCATATTCCCATTTAATAGATTGATTGTTTATTTTAAAGTTTAAACTGTCAATAAAACCAAGTTCTGAATCTTTTGCAAAGTAAAATGTTGTTTTGTTTTGATTAAGAAATTGTTTTGATAAAGCTGTCTTTTTATTTTTATAAGCATTTGGCCATAAATGAAAGTAAATAAATTCTAATTTTTGGTCAGAGTTATTGATGTATTTTATTTTTTCAAATGCTGTTAAGCTATGATTGTTGTCGTTAAGTTTTACATTAATTTGATAATTTACTTCTTGTTGAAAATAATTTTTTTGAGCTACAACATTATTTATATAAAAAAAAAGCGCTAAGCAAAATGCCAAGCGCTTAATCTTTTTATTTGGTATCAATTTCATTATTTTAAGACTTCAGCAATCTTTTTTTCTAATTCTTGACCTCTTAAATTTTTTGCAATAATTTTCCCATCTTTATCTATTAATACCGTATAAGGAATGCCTTGAACATTATAAATTCTTGCGGCTACGTTATCCCAATATTTTAAGTCGCTCACCTGGGGCCAATTAATGCCATCTTTAGTAATTGCTTCCATCCACTTTTCTTTATCTTGATCCAGAGAAACACCATAAATCTCGAAGCCTTTATTTTTAAATTTAGAATAAATTTTAACCACATTTGGCATTTCTTTGCGACATGGGCCGCACCAGCTAGCCCAAAAATCAATTAATACTAATTTACCTTTTAAAGAACTTAGTGCAATTTCTTTTCCATCGGGCGAGGGTAAAGATATTTCGGGAGCAAATTGACCAACATTGGTTGAGAGCATCCGTTCAACTACTTCATGAAACATGATGACATTTTTATCGTTAGGAAATTTTTTAGATAGGCCAGCATCTAATGATTTATATAAGTCCGAATATTTATCTGGATCTAATGCCTGGATGGCCATAATAGAAGAATACATGTTGGTGTTTTTACTAATTTTATCTACCATCAAAGTATTAGTCTGATTGATAATAGAATTATATGGACCTTCAAATATAGCGCTCAAAGAATCCATTCGTTTAGAATCCATTTTATTTGTTTCCATTAGGAGTTGAAATTCTTTATTTAATGAATCTAATTTTATGTCTCTGCTTTTTGATAAATTGTTATACTCAATAAAAATAGTTGTTTCAGGTGAACCTTCTACTTTAAAAGTATTGCCTAAATCTTTAACACTTCCGGTTATAGTAACTTTATCAGTGCTATCTAAAACTAACATTGCGAAATTTTTATCGTTAGTTTTAATTCTATAAAATCCAATTTTTGGTGTGTAATTTGTGAATTCAAAATTTCCGTTTTCATCTAAAATAACACTATCAATAATTACTTGTTTTGAAGAGCCAAGTTTTTCAAGATATAAAGTTTCAGCTTTTGAATCACTTAATGTTCCTTTTAATTGGAATGAGCTATTTTTTTTATTGCCATCACAAAAAGATAATAATAAAATGACAGATAGAGAGATTAATATTTTTTGCATAATTTTTTTTATTTTTCGAGTGTTTGTTTAACCAATTGATTTAATAATTTAGGATCAGCTTTACCTTTACTTAACTTCATTACTTCTCCTACAAATAAACCCAACAAGCCTATTTTCCCATTTTTATATTCTATTATTTTATCAGGAAATTTTGATAAAGCTTCATCAATAAGTGATTGTAATTCGTTGCTATTACTATTTTGAATAAGATCTAATTCGGAAGCAATTTGTTCGGCAGTTTTGTTTGGATGATTAACTAATTCAGGAAATATTTTTTGTGTGGCAACGGCATTACTAATTTTACCTGAATCGATTAACGCAATTAGTTCGGCAATTTTTTCAGGTGCTAATTTAAAATCCGAAAAGTTAAGAGCTTTTTCATTAATAAATGCTTTAACAGGGCCCATTATCCAATTTGCAGCACTTTTAAAATTATTCGTGTGCTTAATTAATTTATCAAAATAACTTGCTACTTCTTTTGAATCGATAATTTGATTCGCATCATAATCGCTTAATTTATAATTGCTTGTATAGGTTTTAAATAATTCGGCTGGCAATACTGGTAATTGGGCTTTAATACTATTAATATATTCTTGTGAAATATATACGGGTTGTAAATCTGGTTCAGGAAAGTAACGATAATCGTTCGCATTTTCTTTACTTCTTAATGAAAAAGTTAAATCTTTAACTGCATCAAAACTTCTTGTTTCGCCAGCAATTAATTCACCTGCTTCTAATAAATCAATTTGTCGTTTTATTTCAAAATCAATAGCTCTTTGAACATTTCTAAAAGAGTTCATGTTTTTTACTTCTACTTTTTTACCAAATTGTGTAGCCTCTTTTAACATGACTGAAATGTTTGCATCGCATCGCAGAGAGCCCTCTTCCATATTGCCATCGCAAATGTTTAAGTATCTAACTAGTTTACGTACTTCGGTGAGATAAGAATAAGCCTCCTCGCCACTTCTTAAATCTGGCTCTGTTACAATTTCTAAAAGAGGGGTGCCCGCCCGGTTTAAATCGATTAATGTATCATATGCATCAATATCATGTAAACTTTTGCCAGCATCTTCTTCCATGTGAATTCGGGTAAGATTAACCCGTAGTTCTTTACCATCTTTTAATTTTGAGATAATATAGCCGCCAGAGCAAATTGGGGTTTTATCTTGAGTAATTTGATAACCTTTTGGTAAATCGGCATAAAAATAATTTTTACGAGCAAATTGATTTTCTTCTCTTATCTCGGCATTAACGGCAATGCCTAGTTTTACTGCAAATTCAATGGCGCGTTCGTTTACAAATGGTAATGTTCCCGGGTGCCCAAGTGTAACTACACTCACATGAGTGTTCGGAAGCCCCCCATATTCAGCCAAATCGTTACTATACATTTTTGTTTTGGTTAGTAATTGTATGTGGCACTCTAAACCTATTACGGCTTGATATTTATCGTAAACACTCATTTTATTGAATTCTAAAGATACTATTTTTGTAATTCAAAATCATGGCTTGTTTCACATTATTTTATAAAATATATATAATTATTAAAGTTTTGATTAGGCTTAAATGTTATTTTTACGGTCACAGTATTTAATTGATTTTAAATATGCGCATTGCAAGTAATAAATTAATTGATTGTATTCGTTTTTATCATGCGGAGCTTTCTAATATTTATGATAAAAATGAAATTGAAGCCATATTTTATTTAGTTGCAGATCATTTTTTGGGATTTGAAAGAACAAAAGTTCAAACAAATCTACAATCAAATATTAATCAAAGCGATTTGATTAAACTTTACCAATGTTGTTCTAAATTAAAAAAACAAATTCCCGTTCAATATGTTTTGGAGTCAGCCTGGTTTTATGGTTTAAAATTTTTAGTTTCGCCTCAGGTTTTAATTCCTAGGCCCGAAACAGAAGAACTGGTAGATTTAATAGTAAAAGAAAACCAAGATAGCGTTTCTTTTTTAGATTTTGGCACAGGCAGTGGTTGTATACCAATAAGTATAAAAAAACAAATTCCTAGTGCTCAAGTATTTGCTATAGATTTGAGTGGCGAAGCTCTTTTAATAGCAGAAAAAAATGCAGCGAATCATTTCACTGAGATTGTTTTTGTAAACGCGGATATATTAATGGATGATTTTTCTATAAAATTATTAAATAAACAAGTTCAAATTGTTATAAGCAATCCGCCATATATTATGTCAAACGAAAAAAATCAAATGTCACAACTTGTATTAAAAAATGAGCCACATCTTGCATTATTTGTTGAGGGAGAAGACGATATTTTATTTTATAAAAAAATAATTAATGCTTGCGAACATATTTTAGTTTCTGGCGGTAAACTTTATTTTGAATTAAATCCATTAACTGCTAATTTAGTAAAACTATATACTATTCAGTCTCAACTTTTTTTAGAAGTAAAATTACTAAATGACATGAGTGGTAAAACAAGATTTTTGAAAGCAATTAAAAAATAATAGTATTGAAACGATTTTTAATTTATACTCTTTGTATTTGCTATTCTTTTAAATTTTCTGCTCAAAAAAGTACAGATAGTCTGTCATTTACCCCTGAATATAAGCAAAACAAAAAATACATCTTCAAAACTAATTATGGATCAGTTTTTGTTGGTTATGTTGTTAAGGAAACTAAGAATAATATAACAATTGAAAAGAATAATCCTCATGAATTTATTAATTTAAAAAAATCAGAAATTGATAACGTTAAAAAGTATTCTAATTCAAAAAAAATAAAATCAGAAGATGCTGATGGTGTTGAAGTAGAGCAACCTACTAATAATTATTTATTTGCATCGAGTGCTTTTTTGTTCCAAAAAGAGAAGATTACAACAAGTAGTCATTACTTTTTAATTGAAAAAATAGATTATGCATTTAGTAAAAATTGGGCAGTTACATCAACCTGTTTTGGAATTTTACCAATCAGTTTAGGTTTTAAATGTGTATATCAATTAAATAAAAAGAATTATCTTGGTTTTAATGCTGAATATAGTTTTGGAAGTCTTTTTAGTAATACTCCAGGAAACTCGGTTATGGGTTATGTTTCTGCTTTTAAATACTCAAGTGGGAATATTGATAACAATTTTACATTATCTGCAGGATTAGCTGGACTTAGATCCGATGGTTTCATTAAAAATACTAATTCTTCATTTTCAAACTTAGCTTATGTAAACGCTGCTTATTTCACAAAATTTATTACTCGATTTGCGTTTACTGCCGAAACTTGGTATTTCCCAGAAGTTAATACTGGATTAATAGGTTTGGGAATTAAGTCTATTAATAATCAGGGTATAACTTGGACCTATGGATGTTTTGTGTTCACAAATCCAATTAGTAATGTACTTGAAACAACAACTCCATTGCCTTACATAGGAGTTCTGCGTATATTTTAATTTTCTTTTAATCCTCTTCCAGTTTTATTTATTCTACTATCTTTTTTTAATTCTGCAATAATTTTATCTAAAACACCATTAACAAATGTTTTGCTATTTGGTGTGCTATATTCTTTGCTAATATCGATGTATTCGTTCAAAGAAACTTTAATAGGAACATTCGGAAGATGAATAATTTCAGCTAAGGCCATCTCCATTAATAACTTATCCATATTAGCTATTCGTTCTATTTCCCAGTTTTGAGTATGACGATTAATTAAATCTTCAAAATCAGTTTTGTAAATTATAGTTTTTTTAAATAAAATGCTCATAAACTCAAGATCATCTTTTTCATCTTTTAATAAAGCTTGCATTTTAAATTCACCATTAAAATCTTCAAAATTTCTGATAACTGAATTAAATGCTACAAAAGAATCGTCGGCCCAATGAATATTTTTTTCTTCAAATAAAGAAATTAGAACCTCATTTTCGCTTAAATTATCTGCAATTAAAGAAATAATAAATTCTCTATCTTCTTCTATACTTGAAATCCCAGACTCTAAATAGGTCTTAAAAAGTTCACCATTTTTTATTTCGTTAAAAATTTTTCGAATCACATCGGTTTCGTTTTGCCAAGAAATTTTCCGCTTTTCAATTTGTAATTTTAATTCCTTATTGTTTGAAATACTAACCAATAATGTATTATTTACAAATTTTAAATTTGGATTTAAATCGTTTTTATTCGGTAGATGTTTGTTTTTATTTTCATCTACCATTATCATCGAAAGATCATGTAAATCATTTACCAAAGCAATAATAGAAATATATAACTCATATATTTTATCAAGACTTTTAAATAATTCTTTTTCAAAAAAAGCAAGGTCTGCTTTATCGTGTTGAAAAAACGAATACAGTGCTTGCATTACTTTTATTCTTAAAAACCTTCTGTTTAACATTTTTTATTTTTGATCTAATTTCTTTATTGTTTTTTTATATAATTACTTCACTGTTCAATTAATTTTGAAGTTATTTATTATTTGTTTTTCGAAATTCAGATTGTGGGATAAAAAAAAGAGTAATTGAATTTTTAATTTTCATATTGCTTTTCAAAGAAATGCAAATGTAGGTTTATTGGCAATAAAAAACAAGCATATTTCCAATCACCTATGTTTCTAATCTCATCCCATATTTATTATTAAATAGTAACCGGTTTATTTTTAATAAATAAAAGTATAAATCTAGGCTTTGGCCAAATGATTTGTTATACATTTGCAGCGTGAATGATCTCCGCTCATTAAATCCTTATTTTATAAAGTATAAATGGCATTTTTTAGGTGGCATTTTATTTGTTTCTCTTTCTACTATTTTTGGAACCTATCAGGGTATTATTGTTAGAAAAAGCACTAATAAGATAGTCTCTATTATTGGTCATCAAGCAACTTTCGATTCTAAAGTATTTGTTGAATTTGCTCTTCTGATTATAGGGTTAGCTATAACTAGTGGTTTGTTTATGTTTTTAATGCGTCAAACTATTATTGTTATGAGTCGACATATTGAATATGATCAAAAAAATCAAATTTATTCACATTATCAGAGTTTAGACGCTAATTTTTATAAACAGCAAACCACCGGTGATTTAATGAATCGCATTAGTGAAGATGTTAGTAAAGTTCGTATGTACACAGGCCCAGCTATTATGTATATAGCCAATACTATTGTTACATCCATCACAATTTTAATTTTTATGTTACAAGTTAATTATACGTTAACCTTATTAGTATTTTTTCCTTTACCTATTTTGTCTTT
>CAMCZO010000043.1 GCA_945887955.1 Chitinophaga pinensis
CGATTATTCTGGTGCTATTTCTGATTTAGATACCGCAATTAATTTTAATTCTAAAAATCCGGTAAGCTATTGCTATAGAGGTGTAGCAAAGGGTGGAATAAAAAATTATTCTGCAGCACTAAAAGATTTAGATTTTTCGATAAAATTAAAATTTAATTACTCTACGGCTTATTTAAATAGAGCGGCAATAAGAATGGCTATAAAAGATAAACATGGCGCCTGCGATGATTTAGAAAAAGCTGATGGATTAGGAAATGAAATGGCTTTAAGATTAGTAGAAAAATATTGTAAAGATAAAATTAAACATTAATTCAATTTTGCTGGCACAATTAAATCAAATTTCGGAATTTGCACATCAAATTGTTTACCAGTTAATATATCTTTTAAGGTATAAAAACCTTTCATGTATCCAATTTCACTATTTAAATTACAGCCACTATTATATTTAAATTGGCCTCCTGGTTTGATTGTTGGAGTTTCTCCTACCACTCCATCTCCATCTACAGTATGTTTTTCTCCATTACTATCAAAAATATCCCAATGGCGTTTTAATAATTGAACCGAATAATCTGAATGATTTATAATGGTAACAAAATAAATAAAAAAATAATGATTTTCGCCAGGCACACTATGTTGAGCATGGAAACTAGATTCTACTGAGATTTCGATATTATGAGTTGTTATTTTAACCATATCAATATATTTAAACCGAAACTAGTTCTTTTTTAATTATTTGCTTGTATAACTTTTCGTATTGTGGTAGTATTTTATCTATATCAAACTTTTTTGCCTGATTAAACGCATTTTCTCTAAATTGATTTAACAATTTTTGATCGCTCAAAAGTTTAATAGCATGTTTTGCCATTTCGTCCACATTACCCAAATCACTTAAAAACCCGGTTTTACCATCTATATTTACTTCTGGCAAACCGCCACCATTTGTACTAATAACAGGAACTTTCATAGCCATTGCTTCTAAAGCCGATAAACCAAAGCTTTCTGTTTCTGATGGCAATAAAAATAAATCTGATACACTTAAAATTTCTTTTGGATCAGCTATTTTACCCAAAAAAATTACATCATGGGTTATATTAAGCTGACGACAAAGCAACTCAATTGATGGTTTTTCGGGCCCATCACCTACCAAAATTAATTTTGCCGCAAATTTATTTTTTACTTTATTAAATATATGAATTAAATCTTCTACACGTTTTACTTTTCTAAAATTACTAATGTGTACTAATAATTTTTCGCCGTTGGGTGCATATTTTCTTTTTATAGACTCGTCGCGAACCAAATTATATTCTTTTATATTAATAAAATTAGGAATGACTGTAATTTTATTATCTATTTTAAACGTTTTTAAAGTGTCTTTTTTTAAACTTTCAGATACAGAAGTAATTGCATTGCTATGATTTAAAGAAAAACGAATAACTGGTTCAAAGGCCGGATCTCTTCCAACTAAAGTAATATCTGTGCCATGCAAGGTAGTAACATAAGGTAAATTAATTTTTTTAGACTTTAATATTTGTTGCGCCATATAAGCCACCGAGGCATGAGGTATAGCATAATGAACATGTAAAATATCTAACTGTTCGTATATAGCCACATCTACAATTTTACTAGCCAATACACTTTCATAAGGTTGATAATCAAAAAGAGGATAATCGTTAACGTTAAACTCGTGATAAAATAAATTTTCGCTAAACAAATTTAAACGAAAAGGTTGGCTGTATGACATAAAATGAACTTTATGACCCTTATTTGCCAGAGCTATCCCTAACTCTGTTGCTACTACTCCGCTCCCTCCATAAGTTGGAAAGCAAACCATGCCAATATTCATAAAATCAAAATTACAAATAAAAAAACAAGTATAATGTTAAGTTAAACCTAAAAAATCTAAAATTTGATGGCTATCTTTGTGAAAATGAGCTATAAATTACATAGTATTAATGCAAAAGATAAAGTGTTATTAAATAATGGCTCTTTATTGCCTTTGATGGAGGAGTTTTATACCATTCAAGGCGAAGGATTTAATACTGGTAAAGCAGCCTATTTTATCAGAATTGGTGGTTGCGATGTTGGCTGTCATTGGTGCGATGTTAAAGAAAGTTGGGATGCTAATTTACATCCTCTCACCTCAATAAACCAAATTATTACCAACATTTTGACTTATAAAGCAACAAGTGTAGTGGTTACTGGAGGAGAGCCCTTAATTTATAATTTGGAATTACTTTGCAAACAATTAAAAGATAATTTAATTAAAACATTTATCGAAACATCTGGTGCATATCAACTAAGCGGTGATTGGGATTGGATTTGTTTATCACCAAAAAAAAACATGACACCTTTGCCCGAAATTTATTTAAAAGCAAATGAATTAAAAGTGATAATTTTTAATTTACATGATTTTATTTGGGCAGAAGAACAATCTAAGAAAGTGAATTCGAACTGTTATTTTTATCTTCAACCAGAATGGAGCAAGCAAAAAGAATTGATCCCCTTAATAATTGAGTACGTGAAAAAAAATCCAAAATGGATGATTAGTTTACAAACTCATAAATACATGAATATTCCTTAATTAATTATTCTATTTAAAGTATTATTTAATTTTAAAGTATGTTGATATTGCATCAAAATAACTTTTAGCTACCAAAAAAACTCGAGAATTTGTCTTTATTCCGAATATTTCTTTATCATTTTTCATCAACTCAGTTATTTCAAATTCGTTATCTTGATACAAACTTTCGCCATAAACTAAGGGTGAGTTCACAGTTCGACATAAAAGTAAATTACGGGAAAATACCCCAGGCAAATTGGTTGTTAAGCATTTATCATTTAAATATATAGCGCTATTTTTATTTGCAATTGGAATATTTAAATTTTTATGGAAATTTATAACTGTTAACCCTGATATCGTTTCTGATTTTGATAATTGATTTGTACAAAGTAAACGTAAAAAATTTATTTTATTTTCAATCTTATCAAAATTATCAGCAACAAAAGCCCCCCCTATAAAAGCCATGGTATAATTATTTTTTGATGGTTTTAACCAGAGTTGGTTTTTTTCGTCAACATTAAAATGAATTATTATACTTAAATGTGGCTTAAATTCGTTTATAATTTGTGAACGATGGAGTAATTCAAAATCACGAAAAAAATCACGAAAAAAATCATGCTCATCAGTGTTTTTTAATTTAAAATAATGTTCGTCGCTAATTAAATTTTTGTTTTTTAAACTATCAAGAACGCGTAATTTATTAGTGTTTATCCAATCAGAATAGTTGCAATTAAAAGAGGTGAAATTTTTTTGAGTTCTTGTTAAAAATACTGTAGCTCCTTTTTCTTCAAGCATTTTTTTTAGTATAAATGCAGTATTAAAGTTTAATTCACTTTCAAATATCTTTACAGAATCATTAATATTAAGAGTGTCTTTTATAAAATAAACATACTTATATTCGATTTTGGCATCTTTTAAATTTGTTCCAAAGTGTCCGGGATCTATAGCAATTCGATAACCCTTTAATGGTAAGGAATTGTTACTGATGATGCTTTTTTTATCTTTTAAATTAATAAATAAACTGTCGCATTTTCGAGCTAAAAACTTTTGAATGCCTTTTTCTAAAAAAAAACTTTCTTGAAATAAATAGCTTGTGTTTTCGAAAAAAGAAGATATAAAAGACAATTCGTGTTTATAAATAGCAAATTCTTTGGCACCTGTTTTATCTAATAAATAAATAGCATCCTCTTCAAACTTAACGAAATCATTTAGGCTTGAATTAAAATTCAAATACCTATCAAATCGATGCTTGCATTGCTGAATAGTTTGAGAAAACGAAATTTTAAATGCTAAACATAATAAAACCAATAGATGTTTCATACTATATCAAAAATAGAATAATGTATCGAAAATATTATGTAATTTCAAAATGATTATTAAAGTAATGATGTTAACAGATAAAACCATAGCATACATCAAAAAAAAAGAGTTAATTTATCATACCTCTCGGTCGGGTGGAAAAGGGGGGCAAAACGTTAACAAAGTTGAATCTAAAGTTGAATTAGAATTTAATGTTATTAAATCGGAAGCGTTAAATTTAAATCAAAAAAATATTATACTTAAAAAATATGCTCGTTTACAAAATCAGTCTTTAATAAAACTAACTTCAAATATATATAGAACTCAGTTACAAAATAAGAAAGAAGTGCAGCTAAAACTTATTTTACTTTTAAATCAACTATTAAAACCAATAAAAAAACGATTAGCTACTAAGCCAAGTAAAATAAGTAAAATAAATACTTTAAAAGCAAAAAAACATACCAGTTTAATTAAACAATTGCGTAAAAAACCAACATAATCTTTAAATAAAACAAATGAAAGATTATATATTTTATCTACAATATAAAAAAAATTAAAGCGTTTAATATTAAAATCAATTTTTCGTCTTAAATTTATGAATTAAATGATGCGTAATTTTTCTGCACTGCTATTTTTAATTTGTGTTATTAGTGTTAAATCACAAACTCGCAAATACAGCAACGAGTTTTTAAATATTGGTGTTGGCGCCAGAGCTTTAGGAATGGCTAATGCAAACATTGTTTCTTCTCAAGGCGCTTATGCTGGCTATTGGAATCCAGCAAATTTATTAAAACAAAAAACAAATATTGAAGTCGCGTTAATGCATGCAGAATACTTTGCTGGCATTGCTAAATATGATTTTATTGGGGTTTCTAAAAAAATAGACAGCAATAGTATAGTTGCTTTATCTATTTTAAGATTTGGCGTTGATAATATACCTAACACTTTAGATTTAGTTGATGTTAATGGCAATATAGATTATAATCGAATAAGTACTTTTAACGCCATAGATTTTGCCGCATTATTAAGTTATTCGAGGCATTTAAATATAATTAAAGGATTAACTCTTGGCGGAAATTTTAAAATTATTAGACGTAAAATTGGCGAATTTGGTGGCGCTTGGGGCTTGGGTATTGATATAGCCGCTAATTATAATTACAAAAAGTGGCAATTGGCGGCAATGGCTAAAGATGTAACTGGTACTTTTAATGTATGGAATTTTAATTTAAGCCAAAAACAAATTGAAACCTTTACACAAACCGGAAATCAAATACCCAGTCAATCTCTCGAAATAACCACTCCTAAGTTAATTATTGGGGCCGCCCGAACTCATCTTTTATGGAAAAACAAAATTTCGATTTTGGGAGAAATAAATTTAATAAACAGCTTTGATGGGCAAAGAAATACTGTTTTTAGTTCGAATGTTTGGAGCCTAGAACCTAATTTTGGTTTAGAAATTGGATATTTAGATTTTATTTTTTTAAGGGCTGGCCTTGGCAATATTCAAAAACAATTAAACGACCGTGCAACCTTATATATAACAACAGTTCAACCTAATTTTGGCCTTGGATTTAAATATAAAATTTTTAATTTAGATTATGCAATAACTAATATTGGCGACCAATCAACCGGTTTTTATTCTAATATATTTTCTCTTAAAATAGATGTAAATAGAAAATAATTAGTCATTTGTTTTTGCATCAATCAAGGCGCTTTTATGCGCTTCATCTCATTTAATTTTAGTTTGCAAAACCAATTTTCATTAAAGTGAGAAATTCTTTACAGGAAATCTCGTTATAAAAAATTTTTCGGTCACTATTAAAATTAAACTAAAATTTATTTTTTAGACAGGGCAAATTCCTTAGCAAAATAGGTTAAAATAATTGAGGCTCCTGCGCGTTTTATACTTAATAAAATTTCGTCTCTTATTTTGTCTCCATCAATCCAACCTTTTGCAGCTGCTGCTTTAACCATCGAGTACTCTCCACTTACATTATAAGCGGCAATAGGCAAATTAAAATTATCTTTTAGTAATTTAATAATATCCAAATAACTCAAAGCTGGTTTTACCATTAAAAAATCAGCCCCTTCAATCACATCTAAATTTGCTTCAATTACGGCTTCTCGAGTATTGGCCGGATTCATTTGATATGTTTTCTTATCACCAAATTTTGGTGTGCTTTGTAAGGCCTCTCTGAAGGGTCCATAAAAAGCGCTAGCATATTTTGCAGTATAGCTCATAATCGATACATTTGAATAGCCATGGTTATCTAAAGTATTTCTTATAACACCAACTCTGCCGTCCATCATATCACTCGGCCCAATAATATCTGCACCTGCTTCGGCTTGAGCTAATGCCATTTTTGATAAGATATCTAAAGTTTCATCATTTAAAACTTCGCCATTTTTTACTAAGCCATCATGTCCATCGCTACTATATGGATCCATGGCAACATCTGTCATGATAACTGCTTCAGGAAATTGTTTTTTTATTTCTTTTAAACTTGATAAATAAAGCCCTTTTTTGTTAAGTGATTCGGTTGCTTTCTTATCTTTTAATTGATCATTTATATTTGGAAAAATATCGAAAGTGGTAATACCTAATTTTAAGCAAGATTCTATTTCTTTTAGCATTAAATCTTTACTTAATCTATAAATTCCTGGCATTGAATTTATTTGAGTTTTTTTATTTTTTCCATCTATTAAAAATAGAGGCAAAATTAAATCTCCAACCATTACCTCATTTTCTTTAACAAGGTTTCTGATGGCCTGATTCTTTCTATTACGTCTTGGTCTCTGAGGTAGGTTTATCATATTTTAAAAAAGGATAAATAAAATATCACTATTACTTATAAAGTTAATTGGTATTGCTTAATAAATTTCTACGCTGATTCATTTCTAACATAGCTGCTAATATTAGTTGAGAATAATTTTGTGACGCATTTTTAAAATGATTAGTTTGCGCTTTCCATAAATTATAAATCAAGTCCATATTGCCTTGTTTGGGATTAAAAGTAAAAAGGGCTTTTTCAACATTATAAGCTCCGGCATGATAAACATGCATTACCAATAATTTAAACCATAATTCTTCTTGATCATAATTTTTTATTTGAAGTGAGTCTAAAATTTTATATACATTAGGAATGCATATATTTTTAATAAGACTACTTGCAGCAAAAGCACTTCTTTCAAAATCTGCACGTTCGTCGATATACCGATTTACTTTTAATCCAAAACGCCTAGCCACATCTTTCATTAGTTGGAAAGAACCATATGCACCAGCTGATGATATTTGAAGTTTATTAGGACTTTCGATGAGTAAAATAGCTTGAGCATACCAGGGATTAACTCCGTTTGAAACAAAACAATTAATTCCTTGATGAAAATTTTTAGAAGTTTTTTCAAAATCATAAAAATATTTTTTTCCACAGGTTATTAAAATTCTACTATTAGTATCGAGATTTTTACTAAGTCTTATACTATCTTTATATATTTTTTTTACTTCATCAGATTTTGACTCCCAATCTAATATTGGTATTCTTTGAATTATTTCTCTGGTGTTTTGGAAACTTAAAATAGCTGTATCTTGACTTAAATTCATTATACAGCGCCAAAATTTAATTTGAGGCAATTCATTTACTTTCAAGTTGTAAAGGCTTCGGTCGAAAATGTAATTTTCGTTTAAATTTGTATGAGGGCTTATTATTCCGATTACGTTTTTACAAAGTTTTGGATCTTGATTTTTTACATAAACTTTTATTTTTTTTGCTTTTGAAGGATGATTTTCAAAACTATATTTAGCTGGAATAAATTGAAAAAAAAAGAAAAGACAAAGTATATAAAAAACAATACGCATAAAAAATATTTTAGCTTTAAATTAAATATTAAAATTAACATTGAAGCCTATTGATGTAGAAGCATAGTCATATAGATATTTAGTAGACATAAGGGTGTTTTGTGTTGGCACTTTATTGTGAAAAAATATAATACTTTTTCAAATATTCAAAAAAAAAACGATTAAAAAAATAATTGTTTTTACTTCTTTTTCAATGTTTCAATTTCATTCTTTAAATTTTCTATCTGTTGATGTTGTTCTTGAATAGCTTTTACCATTATCGAGATAAAATCATTATAACGAACGCCATACATTCCCTTGTCATTTTTAGTGATAATTCCATTATTAGATGCGCCGTTGTTGTTTAAGGCTTCTTCGATCTCTTGAGCTATAAAACCATACTCTGTTTTTTTGCTTTCGTCGTTATCTCTGTAATAGGAAACTGGTCGAAGTTTATTTATAAAATCTAAGCCCAAGTTAGTATTTTTAATATCCGATTTCCAACGAAAATCACTAGAAATTGTCCATGCAACTTGTATGTTAACTCATTTTTTGAGGCACTTGAGCACTTAAATTAATACTAATTAATAACGAGATAGAAATTAAAAAAAAATTTTTCATAAGTATGTTTTCACGAATATAATCTAAAATTTTATTTAAAAAAAAACCCTTCAAGAAAAAATCGAGAAGGGTTTAAATTAATGGATATAAATTTTACTCAGTTTCTTTAGCTTCTTCAATAGAAGAATTATCTATTTTTGTTGTTTTAGCACCTCTACTTCTACGAGTTGTTTTCTTAGCTGTTTTATCATCAGATTTTTTATTGTTATTATAAATCTCGTTAAAATCAACTAGTTCAATCATAGCCATTTCTGCAGCATCTCCTTGGCGATTACCAGTTTTAATTATTCGGGTATATCCACCGTTACGTTCGGCAACTTTTATTGCAACATCTTTAAACAGAGTGCTCACAACATCTTTATTTTTTAAATAACTAAATGCAGTTCTGCGGCTATGAGTTGTATCATCCTTACTTTTGGTAATAATTGGTTCAACATAAACGCGCAAGGCTTTTGCTTTAGCCAAAGTAGTAAAAATCCGTTTATTTTCAATCAAGGCACAAGCTAAGTTCATTAACAAAGCATGACGATGGGCGGTTTTTCTACCTAAATTATTTATTTTATCTCCGTGTCTCATTTTTTTTTGATTTAAGTTTCAATATTCAACATAAAAAGATTAGATCTTAAATATTGCTTGATAAAACTCATGTTTATTAATCTTTATCTAATTTATATTTTGCCACATTCATTCCAAATTGTAAAGTTTTAGCTTGAACTAAGTCTTCTAATTCGGTTAACGATTTTTTACCAAAGTTTCTGAATTTCAACAAATCATTTTTATTAAACGACACCAATTCTCCTAACGTTTCAACATCAGCTGCTTTTAAGCAATTTAAAGCACGAACAGATAAGTCCATATCTACTAACTTAGTTTTTAATAATTGACGCATGTGAAGGCTTGATTCATCAAATTCTTCATCATTTCTTTTTTCTTCAGTATCTAAAGTGATTTTTTCATCAGAAAACAACATAAAATGATAGATTAGAATCTTTGCAGCTTCTTTTAAAGCATCTTTAGGATGAATTGAACCATCAGTAATAATATCAAAAATTAAACGTTCGTAGTCGGTTTTTTGCTCAACACGATAGTTTTCAATATTATATTTTACGTTTTTAATAGGTGTATAAATAGAATCGATAAAAATAGTTCCTATTGGTGCACTATTAGTTTTATTTTCTTCAGCAGGAACATAACCACGGCCACGTTCAACTGTTAATTCCATTTTTAAACGAACAGAAGGGTCGCAATTAAAAATAACTAAATCAGGGTTTAAAATTTGAAAGCCATTCACGTATTTTGCAATATCGCCAGCTGTAAATTTATCGGCGCCAGAAAAGTGAACCGTAATTTTTTCGTTATCGTGATTATCTAATTGTTTTTTAAAACGAACTTGTTTTAAGTTTAAAACTATTTCAGTAACATCTTCAACAACACCTTTAACGGTAGAAAACTCATGGTCAACACCTTCAATTCTTAAGCTAGTAATTGCATAACCTTCGAGAGAAGATAAAAGAATACGACGAAGAGAGTTTCCAATAGTGATACCAAATCCTGGTTCAAGGGGTCTAAACTCAAACTGTCCAACCGTTTCATTTGAGTTAATCATGATAACCTTATCAGGTTTTACGAAATTTAAAATTGCCATATTTTTTTTTATAAAAATTTTTAATTAATTATTTAGAGTACAATTCAACTATCAATTGTTCTTTTATATTTTCAGGTATCTGAGAGCGCTCAGGGCGAGAAAGAAATTTACCGCTTAACGAAGATCTATCAAAATCTAACCAAGCATGTTTATTTACTGCTCCTGAAACAGCGTTTGAAATAATTTCTAAGGACTTAGATTTTTCGCGCACCGCAATAACGTCACCTGGCTTTAAAGTAAAAGATGCAATATTTACAACAGAACCATTAACGGTAATGTGAGCATGAGATACTAGTTGACGAGCGCCTCTACGAGAAGGTGCAATTCCAAGACGATAAACAACATTATCTAAACGACTTTCTATTAATTGCAATAACACTTCGCCGGTAATACCATGCGAGCGAGCTGCTTTATCAAAAGTTCTTGCAAACTGTTTTTCTAAAATACCATAAGTATATTTAGCTTTTTGTTTTTCCATCAACTGAATAGCGTATTCAGATTGTTTTGCACGTTTTTTTGTGTTTCCGTGTTGCCCAGGAGGGTAATTCTTTTTTTCTAACGCTTTATCCGGACCAAATATTGGTTCTCTGAATTTACGAGCGATTTTTGATTTTGGACCTGTGTACCTTGCCATTTTAAATAATCATTTTTTTTAGTTATTATTTAAGTTGAAAACCCTATAGATGATCAACTCCAAATCTCGATAACCGAGACCGGCTTTTTTTATTTATTATACTCTACGACGTTTAGGAGGACGACAACCATTATGCGGCATTGGCGTTATATCCATAATTTCAGAAACTTCAATTCCTGAAGTAGCAATTGTTCTGATTGCACTTTCTCTTCCGCCACCCGGACCTTTAACGTAAACTTTAACTTTTCGCAAACCTGCGTCAAAAGCAACCTTACTACAATCTGCAGCTGCCATTTGAGCGGCATAAGGCGTGTTCTTTTTAGAACCTCTAAATCCCATTTTACCAGCACTACTCCAAGAAATAACTTGTCCAGAAATATTAGTTAATGAAATTATGATGTTGTTAAAAGTAGCATTAATGTGGGCTTCGCCAGTTGCTTCTACCTTTACTGTGCGTTTACGCTGAGTTGTTTTTGCGTTATTTGCAGCTGTGGGTTGTTTTGCCATTTGTATTGTAACTTAATTTTTAATTATTATTTAGCTGCCATTTTTTTATTGGCAATTGTTTTACGTTTACCCTTACGAGTACGTGCATTTGTTTTAGAACGTTGACCACGAACCGGTAAACTGTTTCTATGACGAATACCTCTATAACTATTGATGTCAGTTAAACGTTTAATGTTTAATTGAACTTCAGACCGAAGGGCGCCTTCAATTTTAAAGCTATTGTTAATCAAATTACGAATTGCATTTTGCTCATCATCTGACCATTCGTTAACTTTTTTATCATGGTGAATTCCAGCTTCACTCAAAATTTTAGCAGCTCTACTGCTTCCAATTCCGTAGATATAGGTTAAACCTACTACGCCTCTTTTGTTTTTAGGTAAATCTATACCAGCTATACGTGCCATTTTTTATTAAATAAAATTTTTAAAACTATTTTCAAAGATGAATTTTATTTCTGTCTTTGTTTAAACTTTGGGTTTTTTTTATTAATTACGTACAATTTTCCTTTGCGTCGCACAATTTTGCAATCTACGCTTCTTTTTTTGATGGATGCTCTAACTTTCATTTTTGTAATTTTTATTTGTATCTAAAAGTAATCCTAGCCTTTGATAAATCGTAAGGGCTCATTTCTAATTTCACTTTATCTCCTGGTAAAATTTTAATGTAGTGCATTCGCATTTTACCAGAAATATGCGCTGTAACAATATGACCATTTTCTAACTCTGCTCTAAACATTGCATTACTTAATGCTTCAATAATCGTTCCATCTATTTCAATATTTGATTGTTTGGCCATTATTGAAATTAACCCTGTTGAACCATCATTGAATTAGCTCCCCTACCCTTTATTCTTCCTGTTTTCATTAAACCGTCATAATGTCTATTTAATAAATATGTTTCAACTTGTTGTAATGTATCAAGAACAACACCAACTAATATCAATAAAGAAGTTCCTCCGTAAAAATCAGCAAAAGCACTATTAATACCCAATTTTTGTGCAAAAGCGGGCATAATGGCAACACCGGCTAAAAATATAGAGCCTGGCAAAGTAATTCTACTCATAACTTGATCTATAAATTCCGCAGTTTTTTTACCGGGTTTTATTCCTGGTATAAAACCGCCATTTCTTTTCATATCATCGGCTAATTGATTTGGATTAACCATGATTGCAGTATAAAAATAAGTAAATAAAATAATCATAATCGCAAAGATTAAATTATACCAAAAGCCATATCTTTCAGAAAAAACACCACTCGAACTTCCAGAAAAACCTGATATTGCAGCAGGGATAAACATAATTGCTTGAGCGAAAATGATTGGCATAACTCCTGCAGCATTTACTTTTAGAGGGATATATTGTCTAACTCCACCATATTGTTTGTTACCAACTATTTTCTTTGCAAATTGTACAGGTATTCTTCGAGTACCTTGAACCAATAAAATAGAAAAAACAATAACTAATAATAGAATTACAATTTCTATCAAAAAGATTATTAAACCGCCATTACCAGAGGTTCTTGACTTAATTTCGGATAAAAAAGCAAAAGGTAAACGTGAAATAATACCAATCATAATAATTAATGAAATACCATTACCTAAACCTTTATCAGTAATACGCTCGCCTAACCACATTACAAACATGGTACCCGTTATTAATATAAAAATAGATTGAACCCACCAAAATGAACTTAAATCGGTAAATGCCTGAGGCGCAGATGACTTAATAGAAGCTATATAACCTGGCGCTTGAACTGCAGTTACTGCAATTGTTAAAAAACGAGTATATTGATTGATTTTTTTTCGACCACTTTCTCCTTCTCTTTGCATTTTTTGAAAGTAAGGAACAGCCATTCCGAGTAATTGAATAATAATAGATGCCGTAATGTATGGCATTATACCTAAACCGAAGATAGATGCTCGTAAAAAAGCTCCACCGGCAAACATATTTATTAATCCTACTATACCACCAGTATCATTAGAATTGGTAGCAGCATTTAAAGCATCAACATTAACACCAGGAAGAACCACATATGACCCTAAGCGATAAATCAAAACCAAACCTAGAGTAACTATGATTCTTTGTCTTAGTTCCTCAATGGTCCAAATGTTTCGAAGTGTATCTATAAAACGCTTCATATATTAGTTTATCTCAGTTATAGTTCCACCTTTTTCTTCAACAGCTTTTTTAGCTGAGGCTGTAAAGGCATGTATTTTAATATCTACTTTTGATTTTAATTCGCCACGACCCATTATTTTTACTAAATCGCCTTTATGAGCTAAGCCATTTACAATTAAAACATCAAAATTAATTTCGGTAATTTTAGTAGAATCTACTAATTGCTGAATGCTATCTAAATTAATACCATGATGATTAATTCGGTTAATATTTTTGAAGCCAAATTTTGGAACGCGACGTTGCAAAGGCATTTGACCACCTTCAAAACCTACTTTTTTAGAGTGGCCAGAACGCGATTGAGCTCCCTTGTGACCACGAGTAGCAGTACCTCCGCCACCAGAACCTTGCCCACGACCACGACGATAATTTGTTTTTACAGATCCTTTTTCAGGTTTTAATTCACTTAAATTCATCTTGTGTTCTATTAAATATTTTCAACTTTTAAAACATGTTTTACCTTGTTAATCATACCCTCTATAGCAGGATTAACCTCTTTTTGCACCGAGCTATGCGTTTTTCCCAAACCTAAAGCAATTAAAGTTGCCTTTTGAGATGGACTTCGTTTAGCGGTGCTTTTAACTAATGTTAATTTTACTTTTCCCATTGTTTCAATTTTATCCGTTAAACACTCTTGATAATTTAATTCCACGTTGTTGAGCAATAGTAATTGGATCTCGCATCTTCATTAAAGCATCTAGGGTAGCTTTTACTAAATTATGAGGATTACTAGAACCTTTTGATTTTGCTAATACATCAGTAATACCAACACTTTCTAAAACAGCACGCATGGCACCACCAGCAATAACACCAGTTCCATGAGCAGCAGGCTTTAAAAAAACGCGAGCTCCACCAAATTTGCCTTCTTGAGCATGAGGAACAGTTCCATTTAATACTGGCACTTTAACCAAACTCTTTTTAGCATCTTCAATACCTTTTGTAATGGCATCAGTTACCTCATTTGCTTTACCTAAACCTTGACCAATAACGCCTTTTTCGTTTCCAACCACAACAATGGCAGAAAAACTAAAGTGGCGACCACCCTTTGTTACTTTGGTTACACGTTGAATAGCAACTAATTTATCTTTTAACTCTATTTCGCTTGATTTAACGCGTTTTACTACTTCTTTTGACATCTATTAGTATTTTAGAATTTTAAACCTCCTTCGCGAGCACCTTCGGCTAACGATTTTACTCGACCATGATATAAAAAACCATTACGATCGAAAACCACTTGGGTGATTCCGTTTGCAACAGCTTTTTCGGCTAATAATTTACCAACCAATTTCGCTTTTTCAATTTTATTGACTTTAGTCGATTGAATAGATTTATCTACAGAACCAACTGCTAATAAAGTTTTTCCACCTTTATCGTCTATTAATTGAGCATATATTTCAGCATTACTGCGGTATACACTTAAGCGAGGTGATTGCGATGTTCCATTAATGGATTTGCGCAATTTAAATTTAATTTTTGTTCTTCTATCTTGTTTACTTCCTGCCATCTTTTTAATTTTTTAAAGATGATTAATACTTTATTGAATTATTTTTTTGAAGCCGATTTACCAGCTTTTCTTCTAAGTTGCTCGCCAACAAACTTAATACCTTTTCCTTTGTATGGCTCTGGTTTACGAAGGCTTCTTATTTTAGCAGCAACCATACCTATTAATTGCTTATCTGCACTTTCCATTATTATTTTGGGGTTTTGTCCTTTTTCAGCAGTGGTAGTTACTTTAATTTCTTTTGGCAACTCAAAAGAGATGTTATGAGAATACCCTAAAGATAATTCTAACATTTGTCCTTTATTTGTTGCACGATAACCTACACCAACTAGTTCTTGCTCAGTTTTAAAACCTTCGCTAACTCCTTTAATCATGTTAGCAATCAAAGAACGGTATAAACCATGAAGTGCTCTATGACGTTTTTGATCTGTTGGACGAGTAACCAATATTTGGTCTTCGTGAATAGCAACGTTGATATCTAAATCTACTTTCTGAGTTAATTCTCCTTTTGATCCTTTAACGGTTACTAAACCGTTATTAATCTTTACCTCTACTCCTTTTGGTAATGCTATTGGGGCTTTTCCTATACGTGACATGTTAATTTTCCTCCTATTAAATTATGAAATATAACATAAAACTTCGCCACCAACATTTAACTTCTTAGCTTCTTTATCGGTAATAACACCTTTAGAAGTAGAAATAATTGCGATACCTAATCCGTTTAATACACGAGGCATTTTAACTACACCAGAATACTTTCGTAAACCTGGACTAGAAATACGCTCTAATGTTCGAATGGCAGGTATTTTTGTTAATGGATGATACTTTAAGGCTATCTTTATTAAGCCTTGTTTATTTTCGGTTTCTTCAAACTTGTAGTTTAAAATATAACCTTTTTCAAAAAGAATCTTTGTAATTTCTTTTTTTAGATTGGAAGCCGGAACTTCAACAACGCGGTGGTTTGCTTTTATCGCGTTTCTAACACGAGTTAAGTAATCTGATACTGTATCTGTCATTTTTTAAGTTTATATGTTATTCCGTTTTAACAGAATAATTATATGAAACAATTATTTATTTATTTTTGAGGTCGCAAATATACACATATTTGCAATACTCGCAACATTTATTTTTTACCAGCTTGCTTTAGTTAAGCCAGGTATTAATCCGAAAAGAACCATTTCTCGGAATGTTACACGACTTACACCAAATGTACGCATATATCCACGAGGGCGACCCGTCAAATTACAACGATTACGAACACGAACTTTTGAAGAGTTACGTGGTAATTTTTGCAATCCTACTGAATCGTTTGCTTTTTTAAGCTCTTCTCGCTTAGCTGCATACTTTTCAACTAATCTTTTACGTTTGACCTCACGGGCCTTCATTGATTCTTTTGCCATTTTTTATGCTTGTTTCTTTTTGAAAGGAATTCCAAATTCAGTTAATAATGCGTGAGCTTCTTTATCTGTTGGAGCAGAAGTTACAAAAGTAATATCCATTCCTGCAATTTTACTCACTTTGTCAATATCAATTTCAGGGAAAATAATTTGTTCAGTTACTCCTAATGTATAATTTCCTCGGCCATCAAATCCTTTATCATTAACACCTTTAAAATCACGAATACGTGGAAGCGCTGACGCAATTAAACGATCTAAAAATTCGTACATTTTATCGCCACGTAAAGTAACGCGAGCACCAATTGCAACACCTTTACGTAATTTAAAATTAGAAATATCTTTTGTTGAATAAGTTGCGACTGCTTTTTGACCAGAGATTGTAGTCATTTCTTTAACCGCTGATTCAATTAATTTCTTATCAGAAACAGCATCGCCTACACCTTGGTTGATACAAATTTTTTGCAATTTTGGAACTTGCATTGTTGAGGTGTATTGAAATTGTTTTTGTAATGTCGAAACGATTTCGTTACGATATTTACCTTTTAAACGAGGTTGGTAAGTTGTTTTTGCCATTATTTAATTGATTCCTTAGTTTTTGAAGAGATGCGCTCAATTTTTTGAGTTGTCTCATTTAATTTACGACCTATGCGAACAGTTTTACCACCTTCTAAAAACATTAAGTTTGAGATGTGGATTGAACCTTCTTTTTTTACAATACCACCATTGGTATTTTTGGCGTTTGGTTTTTCACTTTTACTAACCATATTGACACCTTCAACAATAGCGCGCAATTTTTTTGGGTCTATTGTAACGATTTTACCTTGCTTACCTCTGGATTCGCCAGAAATTACTTTAACGGTATCGCCTTTTTTTAATTTTATCTTAGACATGTTTTCTTATCTATAAATATTTAAAGCACTTCTGGTGCTAATGAAATTATTTTCATAAATTGTTTATCGCGTAATTCACGAGCTACTGGTCCAAAAATACGAGTGCCACGAATTTCATCAGTTGGATTTAATAAGACTACAGCATTATCATCAAAACGAATATATGAGCCATCTGCTCGGCTTATTTCTTTTCTAGTTCTTACGATAACAGCTTTACTTACTGTGCCTTTTTTTGCATTACCACTTGGCATGGCATGTTTAATAGTAACTACCACTTTATCACCAATTGAGGCGTAACGCTTTTTTGTCCCACCCAATACACGAATAACTAGCACTTCTTTAGCACCACTGTTATCAGCTACGGTTAATCTGGATTCGTTTTGTATCATTTTAAATTTTTATTATCGATTAACTATAAATTATTTAACTTTTTCAACAACTTCAACTAAACGCCAATTTTTAGTTTTACTTAAAGGGCGGGTTTCAGCAATTTTTACGGTATCTCCAATACTGCATTCGTTTTTCTCATCGTGAGCAACGAAGGTGCTTGTTTTTTTAAGAAATTTACCATATTTAGGGTGTTTTACTTTACGCATAACAGAAACAACGATGCTTTTATCCATCTTGTTACTTTTAACAACACCTACTTTTTCTTTTCTTAAGTTTCTTTCCATTTCCATAATTCTCTATCAATTATTTGTTTGAAGTATTTTTACGTTTTGATACTTCTGTTACCATACGCGCAATATTTCTACGATTTAAGCGTATTTTAGAAGGATTTTCAACAGGAGAAATAGCATGGTTTAAAGTCATTTTATTTAAAGCAGCTTTTTCATCTTTTACCTTTTCGATAAGATCCTGATCGGGTAAATTTACTATATCTTTATTTTTCATTTTTAATTTATTTTTAATTTTGTTCTTTTGTTAGAACATTTTTTAATCAACATTTAATCAAAGTAACGGTTTAATTAAAAAGATTAATATCTTTATTTCCAATTAGTTGCTAAACAGTCGCCTCAACATAATCTCTGCGAACTATAAATTTAGTAACAATTGGTAATTTTTGAGCTGCTAAACGAAGAGCTTCTTTTGCAACAGCTAAAGGTACTCCTTCAGCTTCGAACAAAATACGACCGCGTTTTACTGGTGCCATCCAATATTCAGGAGCACCCTTACCCTTACCCATACGAACCTCAGCAGGTTTTGACGTTACCGGTCGATCTGGAAAAATACGAATCCAAACCTGTCCTTCACGTTTCATAAAACGGGTAATAGCAATACGAGCAGCCTCAATTTGACGACCTGTCATTCTACACTCGTCCATGGCTTTAATTCCAAATGAACCAAATGCTAACTCATGACCACGTTTTGCGTCGCCCTTCATTTTCATTTTTTGTGATTTTCTATATTTTGATCTTTTTGGTTGTAACATGAATTAAATTTTTATCTGATACTAATTTTATTTATCTTCTCTTTTAGGTCTTTTTTTTCCACTAAACTTTGGACGATCGTTATCTCTTCTATCACCACCTGAATTAGGTCCTTTTTCTTTAGACAAGCCTGCGTTTGGAGATAAATCTCTCTTACCAAAAACTTCTCCGCGACAAATCCAAACTTTAATTCCGATACGACCATAAGACGTATGTGCTTCAGCAACAGCGTAATCGATGTCTGCACGTAAAGTATGTAAAGGAGTTCTTCCTTCTTTATAGCCTTCTGAACGTGCCATTTCTGCACCTCCTAAACGACCTGATACTTTAATTTTAATTCCTTCAGCACCTAATCTCATCGTGGAGGCCATTGACATTTTTGCTGCGCGACGGAAGGAAATACGTCCTTCAACTTGTCGTGCAATACTATCAGCAACTAAACGAGCATCTAATTCTGGTCTTTTAATTTCAAATATATTAATTTGGATCTCTTTTTTAGTTAGTTTTTTTAATTCTTCTTTTAATTTATCTACTTCTTTACCACCTTTACCGATAATGATACCTGGGCGGGCAGTATTAATAGTTACTGTAACTAATTTTAGCGTTCTTTCTATTACAATCTTAGAAATGCTACCTTTAGGAAGACGAGCCTTAACATAATTTCTGATTGTATCATCTTCCATTAATTTATCTCCGTAGTCTTTACCACCAAACCAGTTAGAATCCCATCCTTTGATGATTCCTAACCTAATACCAATTGGATTTACTTTTTGTCCCATTTCTTATTAAATATTTTTTGTGTCTAAAATTAAAGTTACATGATTTGTACGTTTTCTAATTCGGTAGCCACGACCTTGAGGTGCGGTACGTAAACGCTTAACCATCAGTGCGCTATCAACCATCACTTCTTTTACAAATAAGGTACCTTCTTCGGCACGTTGTTGACTTTTTTGTTCGTAATTAGCGATAGCAGATTTTAATAATTTTTCTAATCTTCCTGATGCTTCACGAGTATTAAATTTTAATACATTTAAAGCAGTATATGCATCCATTCCTCTAACTAAATCTGCAACTTGACGCATTTTACGTGGAGAGGTTGGGCAATTATTTAATTTTGCAAAAAAAGAGCTTTTATTTTCTTCTTTTCGTTTTTCGGCTACTAATCTTTTTCTTTTTCCCATGGTTTCTAATTATTTTTTATTATGACCAGCGTGCCCTTTAAATACGCGAGTTGGTGAAAACTCTCCTAATTTATGACCAACCATATTTTCGGTTACATAAACTGGAATAAATTTAGCACCATTATGAACGGCAAAAGTATGCCCCACAAACTCTGGTGGAATTGTTGAACGACGTGCCCAAGTCTTAATTGCAGATTTTTTTCCGCTTTGATTCATCTTTTCAACCTTACCTTCAAGATTGTAATCGATAAAAGGGCCTTTTTTTAATGATCTTGACATTTTTCTTTTTTTTGGTTCTGAAATTTCGGTAAACCGAAACCATTAAACGTTATTAATTATTTTTTTCTTCTTTCTATAATGTGTTTATTAGATGCTTTTGCTTTGTAACGAGTTTTAAATCCTTTAGAAGGTAAACCTTTACGAGAACGAGGTTGTCCACCTGATGCACGGCCTTCACCCCCACCCATTGGATGATCAACAGGATTCATGGCTACTGGTCTAGTACGTGGACGAACTCCTAACCAACGAGAACGGCCTGCTTTTCCATAAACTTCTTGATTATGATCAGGATTTGATACAGCACCAATGGTAGCCTTACAAGTAATTAAAATCATGCGAACTTCGCCAGATGGCATACGTAAAATTGCATACTTTCCATCGCGAGCAGTTAATTGAGCGTATCCACCGGCACTACGAGCTAAAACAGCACCTTGTCCCGGGCGTAATTCGATGTTATGAATAATAGTTCCTAACGGAATTTCAGATAAAAATAATGTGTTTCCAATTTCTGGAGCTGCACCTTTGCCTGACATGATTTTTTGATCAACTTTAATTCCTTGAGGAGCAATGATATAACGTTTTTCTCCATCTTTGTAAAAAATTAAAGCAATACGAGCTGAACGATTTGGATCATATTCAACAGTTTTTACAGTAGCTTCAATTCCATCTTTATCGCGTTTAAAATCAATCGCGCGAATAACTTTTTTATGACCTCCGCCAATGTAACGCATGGTCATTTTACCAGAATTATTACGTCCACCTGAAGAGTAGTTTGTTTTAACAATTAAACTTTTTTCTGGCTCAGAAGCAGTAATTTCGGCAAACTCAGAAGTTAAGGTATATCTTAAACTTGGAGTGAGTGGTCTATATTTTTTTAATCCCATTTTAAATTCGTTTTACTAAAATTATATACTAGCGTAAAAATCAATTACTTCACCTGTTTTAAGGGTTACAATCGCTTTTTTGTTACGATTTACTCTGCCAACAGCAACGCCACGAGTAGTGTTTCTGGTTTTTACTTTTCCAACGTATTGTTGAGTATTAACCGAATCGACTTTAACTCCATACATGGCTTCTATGGCAACTTTTATTTCTAATTTGTTAGCCCTCTTATCTACCACAAAACCATAACGATTAAGCTTTTCAGCTTGTGAAGTCATTTTTTCTGTAATGATTGGCTTTATTAAAATATCCATTTTACTTATTTAAAATTGTTTCAAGTACTTTTACTGAACTTTCTGCTAAAATTAAAGTTTCTGCATTTAAAATATCATAAGTATTTAAATCAGATGCTTTTACAACTTTAACACCCTGAATATTTCGGGACGACAAATATACATTGTTATTTGAATCACCCAATACTAAAAGGGTTTTTTTATCACTTAGGTTTAAGTTTTTCATTAAATCTATGTAATTTTTAGTTTTTGGAGCTTCAAAATTAAAGTCCTCTAAAACTGTAATTTTATTATCTTTTGCTTTATAAGTTAAAGCTGAAATACGAGCTAAAGCCTTTACTTTTTTATTCAATTTAAAAGAATAATCGCGAGGTCTAGGACCAAAAGCACGACCTCCACCAATGAATAATGGCGATTTCATTGAACCGGCTCGAGCTCCACCAGTTCCTTTTTGTTTTTTTAATTTTTTTGTGGTACGCGAAATTTCTGCGCGTTCTTTTGATTTATGAGTACCTTGACGTTGATTAGCTAAAAATTGCTTCACATCAAGATAAATACAATGATCATTTGGCTCTGCCGAAAAAATCGAATCTATTAAATCCGCTTTTTTGGTTGTTTTTTTTCCACTTATGTTTAATATCTCTATTTGCATGATTACTTCTCTATTAAAACGTAAGACCCTTTTGCACCTGGAACCGAACCTTTAATAAGGATCAGATTTTTTTCAGGCATAATTTTAACTATTACTAGGTTTTGAACTTTCTTTCGATCACCACCCATTCTTCCACCCATACGATGACCAGGCATAACACGAGAAGGATCTGAAGATGCTCCTAAAGAACCGGGTGCTCTCTCGCGATCATGTTGACCATGAGATTTGTTAGCGTGCCCTACTCCACTAAATCCGTGACGTTTAACCACACCTTGAAAACCTTTTCCTTTACTTGTTCCAATAATATCGACAAAATCTCCTTCTGCAAATAAATCTACAGTAAGAACCTCGCCTAAATTTTTACTTTCCTCGAAATGACGGAATTCAACAATTTTGCGTTTTGGTGTTGTTTTCGCAATTGCAAAATGACCTTTCATTGCCCCTGATGTGTTTTTTTCTTTTTTCTCATCAAATGACAGCTGAACAGCTGTGTACCCGTCTTTTTCATTGGTTTTTACTTGCGTAACTACGCAAGGACCTGCTTCTATAACTGTGCATGGTAAATATTTACCATTGGCATCGAAGAAGCTAGTCATTCCTACTTTTTTACCAATTAATCCTGACATTTTATTTTTTATTAATTATTACTCTTTTAATTATTATTATTTTTTTAATACTGTTAGCTAACAGCGAAATGCTAAACCTTAATTTCTACTTCAACCCCGCTAGGCAATTCCAACTTCATTAAAGCATCAACCGTTTTAGAAGATGAGCTATAAATATCTAACAAACGCTTATAGGCACACAATTGAAACTGATCGCGAGCTTTTTTATTAACGTGTGGAGATTTTAATACTGTAAAAATCCGTTTGTTAGTAGGTAAAGGAATTGGTCCATTTACAACGGCACCAGTTGCTTTTACAGTTTTTACAATTTTCTCAGCTGACTTGTCAACTAAATTAAAATCGTATGATTTTAGTTTTATTCTAATTCTTTGGCTCATATTAAAAGAACGTATTTATTTGGTTTATTTTTTTTAAACTTTTTCTGTTTTTCCTTTTGCTTTTGAAATTACGTCGGCAGCAATATTAACTGGTGCTTCATTATAATGACTAAATTCCATGGTTGAGGTAGCTCGGCCTGAAGTTAAAGTACGTAACTGAGTTACATAACCAAACATTTCAGATAGAGGAACCTTTGCTTTAATAACTTGAGCATTTCCTTTAGAATCCATGCCTTCAATTTGACCACGACGACGATTTAAATCGCCTACAACGTCACCCATATTTTGTTCAGGTGTTAAAACCTCAACTTTCATAATAGGCTCTAATAAAACTGGTTTACATTTAGGTAATGCTTCGCGGTATGCACTACGGGCACAAATCTCGAAAGATAAAGCGTCTGAGTCAACTGCGTGATATGAACCATCGGTAAGTATAACTTTTAATCCTACAAGAGGATATCCAGCTAATACACCATTTGATAATGAGTTTTTGAATCCTTTTTCAACTGCAGGAATAAATTCACGAGGAATATTACCACCTGTAATTTCGTTAACAAATTGTAATCCTCCAGTTTTTGATGTATCAAAATCTGCATCAACTGGACCGAGAGTAATTTTCATATCAGCAAATTTACCGCGACCACCTGATTGTTTTTTGTATACTTCGCGATGGTTTATGGTGCCTGAAATAGCTTCTTTATAAGCAACTTGAGGAGCACCTTGGTTTACCTCTACTTTAAATTCTCTTTTTAAACGATCTACGATAATTTCTAGATGAAGTTCGCCCATTCCAGAAATAATTGTTTGACCAGAATCCTCATCAGTTTTTACACGGAAAGTTGGATCTTCTTCGGCCAATTTATTTAAACCTACTCCTAAACGATCTAAATCGCCTTGAGTTTTAGGCTCAATAGCAATAGCAATAACTGGTTCAGGGAAATTCATTGCTTCTAATACAATAGGATTTTTTTCGTCACAGAGAGTATCTCCGGTGCGAATATCTTTAAATCCAACAACTGCACCAATATCTCCAGCCTCTAAAAACTCAACTGGGTTTTGTTTATTGGCATGCATTTGAAAAATACGCGATATACGTTCTTTATTACCAGAACGGGTATTAAATACGTAAGACCCCGCATCTAAACGACCAGAATAGGCACGAATAAAACACAAACGACCAACAAAAGGATCGGTTGCTATTTTAAAAGCCAAAGCTGTAAAAGGTTCAGTAACATCAGGCTTACGAGTAACTTCTTTTTCTGTATCAGGATTAATTCCTGTAATATTATTTTTATCGAGAGGAGATGGCATTAATTCCATCACTAAATCCAACATGGTTTGTACGCCTTTATTTTTAAAAGCACTTCCACAAACCATTGGAACTATTTTATTTGCAACACAGGCTTTACGCAATGCGTCGAGTACTTCTCTTTCGGTAATTGTTTCAGGGGCATCAAAAAACTTTTGCATGATGTTATCATCAAAATCTGAAACTGCTTCTAACATTTTCTCTCTCCACTCTATGGCTTCCTCCATCATATCAGCTGGAATTGGAACTTCTTTAAAAGTCATTCCTTTATCATCTTCATTCCAAACAATACCACGGAAGTTTATTAAATCTACAACTCCAATAAAATTTTCTTCGGCACCAATTGGTAATTGAAGAGGAACTGCATTACCGCCTAAAATATCGCGAGTTTGTTTAACCACTTTAAGAAAATCAGCACCCTGACGGTCCATTTTATTTACGAAACCGATACGGGTAACATTATAATTATCTGCTAAACGCCAATTTGTTTCAGATTGAGGCTCAACACCATCAACAGCAGAAAACAAAAATACTAAACCATCTAATACACGTAAAGAACGGTTAACTTCAACCGTAAAATCAACGTGACCGGGTGTGTCAATAATATTAATTTTATAATTATTTTCACGATATTTCCAAAAACAAGTGGTTGCTGCTGAAGTAATAGTGATACCACGCTCTTGCTCTTGTGCCATCCAATCCATAGTAGCTGCACCATCGTGCACTTCTCCTATTTTATGATTAACGCCGGTATAATATAAAATCCTTTCGGTACAGGTAGTTTTACCTGCATCGATATGAGCAGCAATTCCAATATTTCTTGTATAACGTAAGTCCATTTGGT
>CAMCZO010000044.1 GCA_945887955.1 Chitinophaga pinensis
CTCTATTTCTTGATAAAAAATTTCCTACTTGGTCTTGGTTTAATGTTTTTTTAAAGGAGACAAGAATGCAAGTATCAAGTTTTACTAAGTATAAAAGGCCAATTGGAAGAGATGGTTAATCTGTTTTTTTTGTACCATCCATTAAAAAAAAATCCCCTACTATAAGCAAAGGATTTAAACAGAATCTGTTTTTTTGTGACACAAATTTAAAACAAAAAATTATAAAAACAAAAAAAATTAAATAATTTAATTAATTAATAAAAAATTAATATGAATTCATAATGTATTTAAGCAATAAAAACGGGAGTCAGAACTAATTAAATTAAAATTGCATTAAAAATGCATTAAAAATGTATTAAAAATAGATTGGTTTTGTAAAATTAATACAAAAAAATAAAATTAAAATTAATGAATACACTATAAATAGAAGATAAATATGGAAAGAATGATAAAAAGAAGTGAACGTGATGGGCATATCCTTTACAAAAAAATTTGTGCTTATTGCCAAACAGAATATTGGGCTAGAAAAATTAATGGTACTTGTTGCAGAGGTTCTTGCAGAAATTTGAATTTAATGCGATTAAAAAAACTCAGTTCTAAAAATAAAATTTAGATTTTTTATAATTTAGATTTTTTTTTAGTTCAGTACCCTAATTTTTAAAATCAGTTAGTAGTTTTATTTTACAAGCTGTTTTTTTTTGGTCGTGTTTTGTTTGTCTATTTTATCTATTTCCTTTTGCTCTGTTATGTGTCTTACAAAGCATTTCACAATTCTTGTTGTCTGTCGTACCACCTTTACTCCAAGCTGTAACGTGGTCTGCGTCCATTTCGGCAAGTTTCCAAATTTTCGTTTTGTTGGCATCGTGTCCAATAGCACAATGTGAACAATTTGAAATACCTTTTTTCTCGGCTACTGCTGTCTGAATTGCACAAGTAGATTTTTTAGTTGCTTCGTCAAAAACTCTAACTTCTAATAATTTTGTGTCGGTTGAACAACCCAAAATAAATTCAAAAATTCCCTTTCTGTTTTTTACATAAGGGTCTGCATAAAGTTTTTTGACTTGTTCTGAAACTGTTTTTGAGTTGTAAGGTTTCTTACTATAAGTTTCGTAAAGTCTACCATATTCAAGTCCTTTCATTTCGCTTTCTACGTCTGTAAAAACGGTAGAAACCCAGTCTATTACACTTGTAAAGTAGTTTTTTAGTTCGGTAATATTTTTGTCAAATCGGTGTCGGCTCATATAATCGCCAACATTGTCTTTGCTTACCCATTCCAAAGCTCTTTCCAAATATTCTTGTCTGTTTGCACTTCCCGAAACATAAGCACTCCATTTTTGAATATTTGCGTTTTGGCTATTGCTAAATTCTTCTTTTCCAAGTGTAACAAATGGTCCAGAATAAACAGCATTTAAAAGTTCTTGATTGTTAAGTGGAACTCCAGCAATATTGATAGTTCTAAACCATTCTTTTATTTCGCTTTCTTCTCCTTCGCATTCGTAAATTAAAAGTTTGGCATTTAAAATCTTTTGTTGTTTGTCGTTTGCAATACCACTAAAATATTGCTCCATTCCGTTTTCGTCTTTGATAGCAAATTTGTTAGTTACAAATCTTCCAAAACTTGTAATTCGTTGTTGTCCGTCTAAAACTTCAAGGCTGTTTTTGTTGATTTTGTTGAAGTAAATTAGTCCTAATGGATAACCTTTTAAAATTGAAGTAATAACGGCAACATCTTTTTTGCCGTCTGCATAAATATAGTTTCTTTGATATTCGGGTTGAATTGTCAAAGTTCCCGAAAGTCCGAACAAACCTTTGCCTTCAAGTTCGTTGTAAATGAACCCTTCGCAAATGTCCTTTATTGTTATATCTGTTCTTAAAGCTGTGTTCATTATTTCTTATGTCTTATTAAAATTCTGCTGTAAATTCTATTGCCATTTACATAACCCCTATCTATTTTTCCATTCCAATTTGATTTAACTAATTTAGGAAGATTTCCAGCTTTTACATCTGTGTCGCTTCCAACAATTTCAAATTGTTCAGGCGAATACTTGTCAAGGAAACTTATTGGAACACCCATAACCCCATTAAAATCGCTGGGAATTGCATCTGTAAATGAAACTTCAATAGCATTATAGTTGTCATATTCTATGTAACCATTTTCTTTGATTTCCTTATGTTTACTAAATTTTAAATTATCTTCATAAGTCATTAAAGCCATTGGTTGGTGTCTTTTTCCGTGGTCTATGCTTGTATACCAGCAACAATTTCTAAATTTTACTAAACCTGTTTCTTTGTCAAAAACTCCATCTGCATATTCATTAGAAATTGGCGAAGAAAAATAAGCGTTACCAGATTTAAAACCATTTCCAAGCCACATTTTATCACTTTTAAGTAAGTTAAAAACTTCTTTGTAAGTGATTGCATTCATACTTCCAATTAATACAAATTGCTTATTGGCTTCCATAATCCAACTTAAAAATTCTTTAAATAATGAAAATGGTGGATTTGTAATTATTATGTCAGCTTCGTCTCGTAGTTTTTTTATTTCAGCACTTTTAAAATCTCCATCACCTTTTAAATAAGACCATTCCAAATCGTTTACATCAATTTTTCCGTCTCCGCTTTTATCTCTTGTAAGTGTAAAGATTTTACCATTTACAATAGTTTTTTCTTTGTCAAATTGTGGGTCGTTGGTTTCAAAAAGTGATGGTGCATAGGTTATTTTAAGTTTTTTACTGTCGGGTGCATAACTTGTACTTATGAGTTTTTTCAGTTTTAGTCGTTCAAAATTTTGTGCAAAAAACTTTGTAAAGTTGCTCCATTCGGGGTCATCACAAGGCAATAATAAAGTCTTTCCAGCAAAAGTGTTAGGGTTAAATTCCAAATACGCCATTATTTCCTTCTCAATGTCTTGGTATTGAGTGTAGAATTCGTCATTTTTTGCTGATTTTGCTTTTGCAAGATTGCTATTTGCCATTTATTATTTTGTGAGTCGTTTTTTTTCGTTTATAATTTTGTTAAATAAATATAGTCTAATCCTTCTGATTCAAAAATTTTCAATACTGCATTTTCAACATTTGCTTTTGCTATTTCATTTTGTTGAAATTCTTTCACCCACAATGGATGGTCAAATAGTTTTTTAGTAATATCTGAAAATCTACTTTTAGTTTCACTATCAAATTCACTTCTGTAACAAATAGAACCTGTTAATTTTTTACCCACTTTTTGTGAGTATGCAAAACGAAATGCTTCTTCTAATGCTTTTACCCAATTATTGAATGATGTCTTATAAAAGTATGTTCTTGAAAGTTTATGATTTATAGCTTCTTGATTATTGGGATCCCATTTATTGTCAATTGCATATATTTTAATCTGTTCAAGTATGAAACTGAAATTTTTTATTTCTTCTGTTCTAAAATTATTGTCGCTTTCTGAAGGTTCTGAAACTGGTTCAAGATTACAAAAAATAGAAACTAATTTCTCTAAACTTTGCCATAAAATAGGTTTTGTTTTTTGTTCTTTTTTGTCTTGTGCAAAATAGTTGCTTATAATGTCTGACGAAGATTTTACTTCTTCAACAATAGACGACAATAAAAATTGTGTTTTCTTTGCTTTGCTTTCACCTTGCAAAATCACATCTTCACTAAATGGAGCTTTTTCATTTCCAATACGATGTCTATATGCATCAATTTTCTGAGAATAAATTGCAGCAAGTTTACTTTCAATATGTGATTTTTTATATTTTTGTTGAACGCCGTCTGTATGAGCCCAATATATAACTAATCTTAATTCTTCAACTTTGGGATGAACATAAACTATACACTGAATATAATCTCTGTTGTTACCAATTATTTGAGCAACAGCTTTATGTTGTCCATCAAATACTTTTATTGTTTTTGAATTTTGGTCTAACCTTCCTAATGAAGGCAAAAGTTGAACAGAAGATTTTAAGTTAAATATTAGAGGTAATATTTTAGGTTCTAGGGGTCTTAATTGAATCTGTTCGTCATTTTCAATATATTTTGTTTCTACTTCGTGAAAAAAATAGTAATTGTCTGAATTGTTAATTCTCTGATTATACAATGGAATAGTAGTTCCATTTATTATAATTGTTTTATTGTCTTTTGAAATTGTGTACACACTTTGAACTGCATTTTTACATAAATCTCCAAGACCTTTAACTTCTTCAAGCCTTTTCAATATTCTTAATTCTTCTCGGTATTGAATTGGACTTTTTTGACCTTTTGATTTATGGCAATTTAGTTTCCTTTCATCTTTTGAGGAATGAACAGGTGCAAAATTTGAATTTTCTTGTGGGTAACCATCAGCATAATTATATATGTGGTCAAACTGAATTTCTGTTGGTTCATAACCTTCAAGTGTTGATTGGCATATGTAACAATTCTTGTTTGTTTGCAATAATTGTTCTTTCTCATCTTGGGTTAAAATTCTTCTTTTTTCTATACTCATTTTTAATTTATTTAGGTTTTTTTAAAATGACAGCTAACTTTTTTCGGCTTTGCGCCGTTTTTTGCTAAGTCCAAGTTAAACATTTGAGCGCTAACCCGCAAAAAATGGTCGCAAGACCTCTGTTAGTGCTACTGTCAAACCAATTCCTGAAATTTTGTCACTTCATCTTCTTATATCACGAATTCATAATTTTTGTGTATGTCAATATAGATGTTTTATTTTCGGTCGTGAGTTAGTTGAGCAATAGGTTAAATGTTTTTATGTAGTTAATTTTTTAGTAAACATTCATAGTAATCGATAATTAATTTAGGGTAAACAGCCTTTACATTAAAATACTCATCATAATATGGAATAGAAATCCCTTCGAGATTTTTCTTCAAGAATGTATTAATAGATTCATCGGGGATGTTTATTCCGCAAACATGAGCAACTTTAGTATTATCCCATTCTGGGTCAAACACATCTGTGATTGGTAATGTCTGCGTTATAGTTCCCCCGTCCGCGCTTTTAAATGTAAACTTTACGTCCATTCCTTTTTTAAATGAATTTGCAAGCCTTAATAATCCTCGGGCCTCGTTCTTCATTTCTGTAGTATTAATTCTATAAATTAATCTTACGGAAATTAAACTGCCAGAGGCTATATTAGAAACTCTTATTAGTTTCCCAAAAAGTTTGAAACCTTCTTTGTTATCATATATCAATCCCATTCCATCAATGATCTGTATCTTATATCCTTCTTTATACTCGACATTTACATTGCATACTATTTGAGAGTTTCCGATATTCCATAGGAACACGAATGTCAAGATGGTAGATAATATTAAACGATGATTATTTGTCATATGATTTATTTTTTTGTCTAACGTAATATCCGCCCTATTAGTGCTAACTTGTATATATGCGATACAAACCTTAGCATATAAACTCAATTTTAATTAGCTTGGTGAAGGTTTATTTCGGATATCTAATTTATAGTTTATTTAGATAATAACAACATTAGTTATTACATATCTAATTAATCTTATTATTTAATAAAAAATGTTGTACCTATGTTGTACCTAAACTAAAACAAAAAAGCCTCCCAGTTTAGTGAAAGGCTTGTCTTTGTTGATGTGGGAACTACTGGGTTCGAACCAGTGACCCTCTGCTTGTAAGGCAGATGCTCTGAACCAGCTGAGCTAAGCTCCCATTTTTTTAGATTGTAAAAGTAAGATAAAAAAATAATTATTTAAAACATTTATTTTTTTTATGCCTTTTCTATTAGATCTGGAATTAACATTCCATCTACTAAAACACGACCACAATGCTCGCAAACAATAATTTTTTTATTTAAACGAATATCTAATTGACGTTGAGGTGGAATTTTGTTATAACAACCGCCACACGCATCACGCTCAACCGCCACAACTGCTAATCCATTACGCGAGTTTTGTCTAATGCGTTTGTAAGCATTTAATAAGCGCTCATCAATACTTGCTGATGATTTATCGCTTTGCTTAATTAAGTCTTGTTCTTCTTTTTCGGTTTCGGCAATAATTTCGTCTAATTCACTTTTCTTTGCTTTTAAATCTTTGCTACGCTCTTCAAAATCAATTTTGCTTTTTTCGAGTAATTCGGCTTTTATGATAATATTTGCTTTTGCCTCTTTGGTTCGCTTTTCGGCCAACTGAATTTCTAAGTTTTGAAATTCCATTTCTTTGGTAATGGCATCGTACTCTCTATTATTACGAACTTTACCTTGTTGAGCCTGATATTTTTTAATATTAGCCTGAAAATCCTTGATGGCTTGTTTTTTCTCGTTTAAAAAATTTTCAAGTTCGGCTACCTCTTCAGTAACGTTAGTTAATCGAGTTTGTAAGCCAGCAACAGTATCTTCTAAATCGCTAACCTCTAAAGGCAGTTCGCCACGAATAGTTCTTAAACGATCTATTCTGCTATCTATTAATTGAAGTTCGTAAAGATTTCTAATTTTGCCTTCAACCGAAGCATCTATCTTTTCTTTAATTTTTGCGCTCATAATATTAAAAATAATTTATCGGATTGGTATTAATTTTTGATAAATGGATTGCAAATGTAGGAAATTTATTTTGAATAATATCATAAAAAATTTCGGGGGTAAATTGCTCTGATTCAAAGTGACCCACATCAATTAAAATAAGGTTTTTATCCACGTCGAAAAACTCATGATATTTAAAATCTGCAGTAATATAGGCATCAGCCCCGCTATTAATGGCATCTTTTAGCAAAAACCTACCGCTACCGCCACAAAAAGCAATTTTTTCAATCATATTTCCGGTTTTGGCAGTGTGTTTGATGCAATTGGATTTAAAGGTTTCTTTTACAAATTTTAAAAATTCTTCTTCTTTGAGTGGTTTTTTTAAATAGCCAATCATGCCACTACCTATATTTGGATGAGTATTTTGAAGTTGGTAAATGTCAAAAGCCACTTCTTCGTATGGATGAGCATGTTTTAAAGCATTAATTAGAGTGCTTTCGAGAGCAGATTCAAAAATTGTTTCGATTTTAATTTCTTTTTCACTGCTTAATTCATTTGGCATTCCAACAAAAGGTTTGCTTTGCTCGTTCCCTTTAAAAGTGCCAGAACCACTGGTGTTAAAGCTACAATTGGTATAATTACCAATTTGCCCTGCTCCAGCATTAAATAAAGCTTCGAGTACCTTTTGATGATGGGTTTCGGGGACGTATGTAACTATTTTTTTTAATACGCCTTTTTTCGGACATAAAATACTAGTATTAATTAAGCCCAAACGATCGGCTATTTTTTTATTTACACCCTGGGCCACATTATCCATATTAGTATGGCAGGCATAAATGGCAATGTCGTTTTTAATGGCCTTAATTATTGTTCGTTCGATGTAATTATTTCCGTTTAATTTTTTTAAACCCGAAAAAACAATTGGGTGATGAGCCACAATTAAATTTGATTTTAAACGAATGGCTTCGTCAACAACTTCTTCGGTACAATCTAAACTAAATAATACGCCGGAGGTGATCCACTCTTTTTGGCCTGTAATTAAACCGCTATTATCATACTCTTCCTGGTAAGCAAGAGCTGCAACGAGTTCAATTTCAGATATGATGTTATTGATGGTCATATAAAAATTAACTAAATAGCGATTAAAATTTTATTATTAATTTTTAATTATTTTATAATTTAAGCGTTCTTTTTTATTTGAAGTTAATGATAAAAAGTAAATTCCTGAGTCCCAATTTAAAGTTTGAATGGTATTAAAAGAATTAGATAAATCTTGTTGTTTTATGAGTTGCCCCATAGAATTAAAAACATTCAATTTCCAATTTGCATCTCTGGGTAAATTTTCGATATTAAATTCTTCATCGCAGGGCATTGGAAATATATGGGTAGGAGATTGTTGACTATTTTGTGATAACGAATTTGTTTGAAGGTTGTAAATACGAATATAATCTACTTCCATGGTTGCAGGAAAAATAGTGGTTCCATTTGGATTTCCGGGCCAGTTACCTCCAACAGCAACATTTAATAAAAGAAAAAATGGTTGTTGAAAAATAGCAGCTGTATTATTAGTTGAGAAAGGAAATTCGTAGAACGGATGCCCATCTAATGTGAAAATAATACTGTTAGATGACCAAATAGCTCCAAAATCATGAAATTGATTTTTATCGAAAGGAATTGAACTGCCTTTGTAAGTATGGTTAGAATTATATTTCCAATGAACGGTTGAGTTTGAAATATTTTCGTTGTTAACATGCTCCATGATATCAATTTCGCCACATTGAGGCCAACTAACAGTTTCGAAATTAGCGCCTAACATCCAAAAAGCAGGCCATATTCCTTGTCCGTTTGGTATTTTAATACGAGCTTCTATTTTTCCGTATTTAAATTCCATTAGGTTATTCGTAATAATTCTTCCTGATGAATAATTACTGCCATTGATGTTTTCGTTTCGGGCTATAATTTTTAAACTGCCATTGTTTACCTGTATATTGTTAGAATTATTTGTATAATATTGAAGTTCGTTATTTCCCCATCCCCCACTGCCAATATCATAAGACCAAAACTGTTGGTTAAGAGAGGTTCCATTAAATTCATCTGACCAAGCTAATGCCCAATTATTATTATCATTAGTTAAACAATCGCTGCACAAGCCCCAACAAACAATATTCAAAACTTGGTTAGATTGAACATTTATAAATCTATTATTATAATTACCTGCAATTACAGCACAATTTCCGGCTGCTGTTATATTCTCTTGCCCAGCCCAGTTATCGAATGAAAATTTATACTCATACAGACCTGAATTTAAATTGATGGTTGTTTCCCAAATTCCATCATTGTTAGAATCAGTCATTGGATTGCAATTACCACACCAATTATTAAAAGAACCATTTACCTCAGGCTTAATAAAACCCGTTAGCCCATTCATATTTAATCGAAAAGTAACATTAAAAGAAAATAATTTAATAGAAAAAAAAAGAGAGAAGTAAATTAAAAGATGTTTCAAAGTATATTTTTAATAGGTATTAAAATTGTATTCGTTATTATATTGTAAAAAAAATCCCCTCAGTAAATTAAAGAGAGGATTTAAACTATTTAATAAATTAATTATTCAATTCTTGATTTATGATCTTCTATGTCTGACATATCTTTTAAGCCCTCAAAAACATCGTTATCGGCCCGTCCACTTATTAATTCTTCTAATTGATTTTTAGTTTCTTTAAAATTATTATTAGAAGTAGTTTTAATTGCACTAACCTTAACTATAAACACACCATTGTTGCTTACACTTGCTTTACTTATTGCATTAACTTTAGTGCCTAATACTGTTCCTATAAAAATATCATCAATACCCAGAAGCTCAACAACACGGCTTTCAGGCATTAAAGTTTCTTGTTTATTTATTTCTAGTTTTAGTTTTGTGGCAATTTCTTGAATGTTTTTACCGTTGCCTTTATTTTTAAATTCTTCTAAAAACAAATTAGATTTTTTTTGTTTAATTGCTTTTAAAGTAAGCTCTTCTTTTACATCTTCTATAGGTAAAACGCCTTTATTTTTTATGCCGCTTAATTTTGCAACAATATATTTATCGTTAAATGAAAAAATATTTACTTCGCCTTTTTCTGCAGTATAAACCCAATTAGTTAACTCTTTGGCTTGATCTAGGCCTGGCAATTGACGATCGCCCTCTTTAATATTATCGGCCATTTGTTTGGTTAATTTTTGAGTTGCAACCGCTTTGTCAAATAATTCTCCAGTATTATTTTCGCCCAAAAATTGATTGGCTTTAGCATAAATACCTTGATTTGTTTCTTCACTTGGTGCAATGAGTTTAAAAATTTGCGCTATAGTATAATTTGTATGTCGAGTTTTACTCACATTTAAAACCTCAATGATATGATATCCAAATTGAGTTTCAATAACCGAAATATTTCCTATACTACCTTTTAAGCCTGCATTTTTAAATGGCGTCACAAATCCTTTATTTTCGTCAAACCAGCCATAATCTCCACCATTTGTTTTGCTTCCCATATCGTCGCTGATGGTTTTTACTAAAGTATCAAAAATTGCTTTTTTAGATTTAATTAAAACTAATAAACTATCTGCCTCTCTTTTAGCTTGTTCTTTAGTACGTTTTGGTTTGTTTTCTGGATCGTTTAAACCAATTAAAATATGACGAACTTTTGCACTATCGGCAATAGAATTTATGGCTTGTAATTTGTATACTTTAAAGTAAGCACCTTCGTTATATGGACCAAAAACAGTTCCTAAAGGGGAAGTGAAAACCGAAGAGTCGCGAACAATCATTGTTTTTTTAGTAAAATCTTGAATGGTAATATTACCATTTTCACTTTCTTGAGAAATAAATGAGCTATCTTCTGAAATTGTTTTTCCTTTAAAATCAGTAGCAGCTCTTTGTGCCTCTTTTTCAATTTCAGCTAAATCTTCCTTGCTTGGTAAAACGTTAAAAGCAACATAATCAATTTTGCGAGTAGTTAAAGGATTTTTAAATTCATAAGAATACTCGTTATAATATTTTTGAATTTCGTCATCACTTAATTTAATAGAACTGTCTTTAACAGATTCGTAGCGCTTAATTACATATTCAACGCTAAATTGAGAATTACGATTTTTTAAAACTGCTTTTGCTTCGGATGAGGTAACATATAATCCTTTTGTGATAAGATTTCGGTATTTTTCGAAGAAACGAGAACTTTTTACGTTTTCTTCCATAGAGCGCAAAGCAGGCTCTTGATCAGCAGGTAAATTGCTAACCGCTTGTTTCCATTTTACTAAATCTAGAGACCCATCAGGTAAAGCAAATTGCGCATTTAATTTTCCAGTTTGAGCGTCTGATAATTGTTGAATAACAGATTGTACAGGATTAACCACCACAGAATTGTATATTTCGTCTTCTCCAACAGATATTCCTGCTTTTTCAAATTGAGGTTTTATAACTAATTCAGCTACATATTGCTGCCAAATATTCTCTATGGCTTTTGATCTGGTTTGATCGTCGATATCTTTATTTTGGTTGCGCTGACGGTAATTATTTAATTGATTTTCTAATCGCATAACAAAATCGTTGCGATCAATTTTTTTTCCATTAATTGAACCTACTGTAGATAAATCGCCACCTCCAAAAATAGATTCCCCTGAACCTAATAGACTTTGTAAAATAAAAATTAATAAGGCCAAGCCCACAATACCTACTAATAAACTAGTTCTTCTTCTGATTCTTTCTAGTACGCTAGCGCTTTCTTTTTTATTGACTACCGTTTCAGGTTGTGATTTAATTTTTTCTTTACTCATTTTTGATAAATTTTTAGAATTGTAAAGTTAGCACTTTATGTTGAATGAAGAAATCGAAAATAAAAATGTAATATGCTCGTAAACAGATATTTAATTTAGAATATAGTATACTAATCGTAATTAAACTTTTAAATAAGCAATGTAAATTAAAGTTTACATTTTTTTCAACAATCAAAAAAAGAATGCGGGTATTACTTAACTTTATTGACAGATTAAACAAATAATTTTAATCCAATTCCATACCAACTTATGTTTTTAATTTTTGATACCGAAACAACAGGTTTGCCTCGAAATTACAATGCGGCTATAACTGATTTAGATAATTGGCCGCGCATGGTTCAGATTGCTTGGCAACTTCATGATAAAACTGGAAAATTATTAAATAATGATTCTATTATAATAAAGCCAGAAAATTACACCATTCCTTTTAATGCTATTCAAATACACGGCATCACTAATGAAAGAGCCTTAACTGAAGGTAAACAATTAAAATTGGTTTTAGAACAATTTATATTAATGATTGATCAGTGTACTTATTTATGCGGACACAACATTGGTTTTGATATAAATATTATAGGAGCGGAATTATTAAGGTGCGGCCTCCCAAATGTGTTTAATGAAAAATTAATAATTGACACCAAAAATGATGCCACCACAAATTTTTGCGCGCTTCCTGGTGGAAGAGGTGGAAAATATAAATGGCCCACACTTACCGAACTGTATTCAAAATTATTTAACTCACCTTTTGATGAAGCGCATAATGCAGCATTCGATGTTCAGGCAACATCTAGGGTGTTTTTCGAAATTATTAAACGTGGCATTACTAAAGTAAAAGAAATAAGTTCAGAAGACTTAACGATTTTAAAATACCAAGATGTTGATTTATCTGAATTACTTGAACGCGAAAAAAAATTAAAAAATATATCACCAAGTAACGCTTTAATTGAAAATATAATACCTAAACATTCTAATGAATCTGAATCTTCGGATAATATAGCCAACATCAACTTTTCACATCTTCACAATCACAGTCAGTTTTCTGTTCTTCAATCAACCAGTGATGTAAAAGATATGGTAAAAAAAGCTGTCGATTATAATTTAAAAGCATTAGCAATAACTGATCATGGCAACATGTATGGTGCATTTATTTTTTGGCAATCTATTGATAAAGAAAATAAATTAATTAGGGCCGAAAATGAGGAAATATTAAAAAATAAAAAAGAGGGAAAAATAAAGGATGAATTAAAATGTATAATAGGATGTGAATTAAATATTTGTTTAAACCACCAAGATAAAAAAAAACAAGATAATGGCTATACTCAAGTATTATTGAGTAAAAATAGAAAAGGCTATCAAAACTTATCAAAATTAAGTTCGATAGGGCTAATAGATGGGGCTTATTATGTGCCAAGAATTGATAAGCAATTATTAGAGCAATATAAAGAAGGTTTAATTGCAACAACAGGCGGATTAAATTCAGAAATCCCTTATTTGATTTTAAATGTAGGAGAGGAGAAAGCAGAAGCTGCTTTTGTTTGGTATAAAGATTTATTTGGAGATGATTTTTATGTTGAAATAAACCGACATAATTTACCTGACGAAAATTATGTGAACACGGTTTTATTGAGTTTTGCAAAAAAATATAATGTAACCTATTTTGCAGCCAACAGTAATTATTATCTTGATAAAAATGGCTTTGACGCACATGATATATTATTATGTGTAAAAGACAATGAAAAGAAAGCTTCTCCAATAGGAAAAGGAAGGGGTTATAGGTATGGCATGCCTAATAAAGAGTTTTACTTTAAATCTCCAAAAGAAATGGTGGAGTTATTTGCCGATATGCCCGAAGCTATCGAAGCAACAAATGAAATCGTAAATAAAATAGAAGAGTTTAAATTAGGTAGAGATATTTTATTACCAAAATTTGAAATCGAAAAAGAATTTATTAAATCAAATGCTGAAGAAATTTCTCAATCTCTAAATCGGATAATTATAATTAAAGAGAAAGAATGGTTAGCAAATAAATTAAATTTGGCCGATATAGAAATTCAAAAATCTGAAATGCGGTTAATTGCAGAGCAGTTTGTTTTTATGAGCCATTTAACGTGGCAAGGCTCCAAGAAACGATATCCAAATATTACAGATAATATTAAAGAGAGGATTGAATTTGAGTTAACAACCATTGAGAGAATGGGCTATCCTGGATACTTTTTAATTGTTGCCGATTTTATTTCTAAAGCTAGAGAAATGAATGTGGCTGTTGGACCTGGGCGAGGAAGTGCAGCGGGTTCAGCAATTGCTTATTGTTTAGGTATTACCAATATTGACCCTATTAAATTTGATTTATTATTTGAGCGTTTTTTAAATCCAGATCGTATTAGTATGCCCGATATTGATATAGATTTCGACGATGAAGGGAGAGGGTTAGTAATTGATTATGTAATAAATAAATATGGTTCAAATCAAGTGGCCCAAATTATTACTTACGGAACTATGGGAGGTAAGTCGGCCATTAAAGATGCAGCCCGTGTTCTTGATTTACCTTTGTCAGATGCAGATCGTTTATCAAAATTGTTTCCTGATAGCTTGGAAGCAAAACTCAAAAAAATATTAAAACCTGGAGGGATTGACGAAAAATATTTAGAGGCGATTAAAGATAAGCGCGAAGTGATTGAGCAGTCTCATCAATTCAGAAAACTCGCTAATCAAGATACTCTTGAAGCAGATGTTTTAAAACAAGCCTATGAACTCGAGGGCTGCTTAAGGAATACCGGAACCCATGCTTGCGGTATTATTATTACCCCTGACGACATGGTAAATTATGTTCCTGTAACTAAAGCAAAAGATACAGAAATGTTAGTTACTCAATTTGATAATTCAGTGGCAGAATCTGCTGGATTATTAAAGATGGATTTTTTAGGATTACGAACCTTAACAGTTATTAAAGACGCAGTTCGCTTTGTAAAACAAAATCATGGCATCGAATTGGATATAGATGCATTTCCTTTAGACGATAAACTTACATACGAATTATTTCAGCGTGGAGAAACCAACGGAATTTTTCAATACGAAAGTGCTGGCATGCAAAAAGCTCTGAGAGAATTAAAACCCGATCAGTTTAACGATTTAATAGCGATGAATGCTCTTTATCGCCCAGGACCTTTAGCTTATATTCCAAACTACATTAATCGGAAACATGGTCGCGAATCTGTAAAGTATGATTTAGAGGGCATGGATGAATTTTTAAGTGAAACATACGGAATAACAGTTTATCAAGAACAAGTAATGCGCTTATCACAAAAATTAGCAAATTTTACTAAAGGCGATGCTGATACCTTGAGAAAGGCAATGGGGAAGAAAGATAAACAGACCTTAGATAAAATGAAAGGTAAATTTATTAATAACTGTATAGCTAACGGTCATGAAATTGACGCATCAAAAAAAGTTTGGAAAGATTGGGAAGCATTTGCAAGTTATGCATTTAATAAATCACACTCAACATGTTATGCATATATTGGATTTCAAACTGCATATTTAAAAGCAAACTATCCATCTGAATTTATGGCCTCTGTTTTAAATCATTCAGGAAGTATCGAGTCAGTTTCTTTTATTATGGTCGAATGTAATAGAATGGGCATTAAAGTTTTAGGTCCAGATGTGAATGAAGGATTTGGAAAATTTAGTGTAATTTCAAATGGAAATATTCGTTTTGGAATGTCTAGTATTAAAGGAGTAGGAGAGAATGTGGTCAATTCCATTGTAGAAGAAAGAAAAATAAATGGCCCATACAATAACTTATTTGATTTGGCAGCAAGATTAGATAGTAAATCAATAAATAAAAAAAGTGTTGAGGGCTTAGCCTTATCTGGAGCATTTGATAGTTTTGAAAATATTCATCGCGCCATGTTTTTTAATTTGGATAAGGATGGTACTACCTTAACAGATAAGATGATTAAGTTTGGAAACCAAAAAAATTTAGGAAACGACTCTTCTCAATCTAGTTTATTTAGCGAAGAAAATGAAATAGAAGTTTTTGAACCTAAATTGCCCGAAGTTGAAAAATGGACAGCAATAGAATCTTTAAGTCGCGAAAAAGAAGTGGTAGGTTTTTTTATTAGTGGCCACCCTTTAGATCCTTATAAAGCGATTATCGATCATAGATGTAATATTAATTGCGCCCAATTAAAAGCCGGATTAGAATTATATAAAAATAAGGAAGTTGTTTTTTGTGGGATAGTTAGTGGTTTTGAGATTAAAACAGGTAAAAATGGCGACCCTTATGGAAAAATTAGTATTGAAGATTATTTTGGATTTATTGATTTGATGTTGTATCGAAATGATTATATCGATTATAATAAGTTTATGGTGAAAGGCATATTTGTATATGTTAAAGCTAATATTCAGGCTCGATATAAACAGCCTGATAGTTTAGAAATTAAACTTAATAAAATCGAATTGCTCGAAACTGTAAAGTCAAATATTTTTAATCTAATTAAGTTACGTGTAAAATTAAATTTGATAACTGATGATTTGATTTTAAAATTAGAAACATTAATCAATAATAATGTGGGTAAAAGCAATCTTGAATTTTATGTTGAAGATGATCAAACCAATCAAATAGTTAAATTATATTCAAAAAAGAATAAAGTAGGAATAGATTCAGATTTTTTAGAAAAATTGGGCAAAATTCCTGAAATAAAATACGAATTGAATTAATACATTGTTTTTTGAACATTAAAAATTGCGTTATAATTAGATCATTACAATAATCTTGAACATGTTTTTATTTAGATTTTGATTTGAATATTTTCTTTTCTTAAAATACATTATCTTTACCCTTTACTTTATAAATAATTTAAATAATGATTTCTGTTAATGGCGTAACGGTTAGTTTTGGAGGGCATGACCTTTTTGATAATATTTCTTTTTTAATTAATCTAAAAGATAGAATTGGTTTGGCCGGAAAAAATGGAGCGGGAAAGAGCACACTTTTAAAAATATTATCTGGCAATCAAAATCCTACAAAAGGTGAGGTAACTATGCCAAAGTCATGCAAAATAGGGTATTTGCCTCAAGATATGATTCATCAGCATGGTAGAACTGTTTTTGATGAAACTGAATCTGCATACGAAGAAATTCAACAACTCGAAATTCGTATAGATCAGATTAATCATCAGTTAGAAACTCGTACCGATTATGAAAGCGATGCTTATTCTAAATTAATTGAAGAGCAAACAGATGTTTATACAAGATTAGACATGTTGGGAGCTGGCAATAGAAAAGAAGAAATAGAAAAGATATTACGTGGTTTAGGTTTTGATAGAAAAGATTTCGATCGTCAAACTGCAGAATTTAGTGGTGGATGGAGAATGCGAATAGAATTAGCAAAATTATTATTGCAAAAACCTGATATATTATTACTTGATGAGCCCACTAATCACTTAGACATAGAAGCAATTATGTGGTTAGAAGAATTTATGGAAACCTATGCAGGAGCCGTACTTTTAATTAGTCACGACAAAACATTTTTAGATAATGTAACTAATCGAACCATCGAAATTTCAAATCAAAAAATTTACGATTATAAAACTAATTATTCTCGTTATCTTTTGTTGCGAAAAGAACGAAGGGAACAGCAAGAAAATGCAGCAAAAAATCAACAGAAAATTATTGATCAAACTGAAGTTTTAATTGATAAGTATCGCGCTAAGGCCAGTAAAGCAGCTTTTGCTCAGTCTTTAATAAAAAAACTCGATCGAATGGATCGTGTTGAGGTTGATGATGATGATTCACAAAGTATGAATTTTAGATTTCCTACTCCCGCACATAGTGGTAAAATTATTTTAACAGTTGAACAGGCAGGTAAACACTATGGTTCGAAGCATATATTTTCTGGAGCAAATTTTATTGTAACTAAAGGCGAAAAAATCGGATTAGTTGGTCGAAATGGTGAAGGGAAAAGTACCATGATGAAAATGATCGCTAAAAAAGTAGAATTTGATGGTGGAATTAAATTAGGTCACAGCGTAATGATGGGTTATTTTGAGCAAGATCAAGAAGAAAAGTTAGACCAAAAAAAAACCGTTTTTGAAACAATTGATGAGGCAGCGGTTGGCGATGTTCGCAAACAAGTAAGAGGCCTATTAGGCTCATTTTTATTTAGGGGAGATGACATTGATAAAAAGGTTCAGGTTTTAAGCGGAGGAGAGCGAGGCAGATTGGCGATTTGCAAATTACTATTAGAGCCATATAATTTTTTATTAATGGATGAGCCTACCAATCACCTGGATATTCGTTCAAAAGATATTTTAAAAAAAGCATTAATTAATTACGAGGGAACTGTAATTATGGTTAGCCATGATCGAGATTTTATGAAGGGGATTTGCGATCGTTTATTCGAATTTAGAGATGGAAAAGTAAAAGAACATTTGTGTGATATTGAAGATTTTATGCTATTACGCAAGGTAGAACGGTTAAATGAATTAGATTTAGAGAAAAAAGACAATAAGGAAAAAAAACAAGAAGTTACTTCGAATAAAAATACCTCTCATGCTATTTCTTCGAACGAACAAATTAATAAACATGAGTTAGAGCAAAAACAAATTCGTAATCAAATAAAAAAAGTAGAAGAAATTATTGAGAATTTAGAATCAAAAATTAAAGATTGCGATTTAAAGTTAAGTGATGCATCAGAGTATGAAAAATTAGTTAATAATAAATCTTTTTTTGAAGAGTATAATCAATTCAAAATAACTTTAGAAAAAGAGATTGAAAAATGGGAATCTTTAAGCGAAAAATTAGTTTAAAATTAATTCGTTTATATTGATGATATTAGCTGATAAAAGTTTTAGTTATTCATGAAAATAAAAACACACATACCAAATGCAATCACTTGCTGTAATTTATTTTGTGGCTGTTTGTCTATTATTAAAATTTTTGAAGGCGATTTAATTTTAGGTTCATATTTAATAGGTCTTTCTATAGTATTTGATTTTTTTGATGGTTTTTTTGCTCGTTTATTAAAGGTTTCTTCTTCTATAGGAAAAGATTTAGATAGTTTGGCCGATATGGTTACTTTTGGTTTAGCGCCAGCTCTTATCATGTTTAAATTAATTGGAGCATCTTGTGTTTTGCAACTTAATTCTTATTTAGTTGAAATTAACACGATAGATCATCCAGTTTTTTTACCTCAATATTTGGCATTAATAATTACTATTTTTTCGGCTATTCGTTTAGCGAAGTTTAATAATGATTCTCGACAGTTTGATTTTTTTATAGGTTTACCAACACCAGCTAATGCAATAATTATTTGTTCGCTACCCTTAATTTCTGAATTTCAACCTAACCTAATACTAATAAATTCGACAATACATTCCCTTAATTTTTTAATTTGTTTTTCTTTTTTATCGAGCTATTTATTAGTAGCCGAAATACCAATGTTTGCCTTAAAGTTTAAAAATTTTAAATGGCAAGATAATAAACTGAGATTTGTATTTTTAATCATGTCGCTTTTATTCATATTAGTTTTTAAATTTATAGCTATTCCAATTATTGTTATTATTTATATTTTATTAAGTATTGTGAATAATATATTTTTAAAGAAGAAAGAATAATTCTATTTTTGTTCACTAAAATTTAAAACAGAATGGCGAAATTTATTGCAGATATTGATGTAATGCCTATGAAAGCATTATTAGACCCTCAAGGTAAAGCAGTTTCTGCTTCGATGAAAAATTTAGGCTTACCAGAAATAGATAATGTGAGAATTGGAAAGCATATTTGTTTAGAAATTGAAGCTCCAACTAAAGAATTAGCCGCTATCAAACTAGACGAAGCCTGTAAAAAATTATTATGCAACCAAATTATGGAATTTTATGAATTCAAACTAACTTTGGTAGATTAATTTCAATTAATTACATTTAATTCAAATAATAAATAACATATAAACTTAATATCTAAATGGGATATCTATTTACATCAGAATCAGTGTCAGAAGGACACCCAGACAAACTAGCCGATCAGATTTCTGACGCATTAATTGACAATTTTTTAGCCTTTGATCCACAAAGTAAAGTGGCTTGCGAAACTTTAGTTACCACTGGGCAAGTTATTCTTGCTGGTGAGGTAAAATCAAAAGCCTATTTAGATGTTCAAGAAATTGCTCGTGGCGTTATCCGAAAAATAGGTTATACTAAGTCGGAATACATGTTTGAGGCAAACTCATGCGGAATATTATCTGCAATTCATGAGCAATCTGCTGATATTAATCAGGGGGTTGATCGTAAAAAGAAAGAAGATCAAGGTGCAGGAGATCAAGGGATGATGTTTGGTTATGCAACTAACGAAACGGATAACTATATGCCTTTAGCTCTAGATTTAGCTCACGCGATATTAATAGAATTAGCGGCACTTCGAAGAGAAAATAAACAAATCAAGTATTTGCGTCCTGATGCAAAATCTCAAGTTACTTTAGAATATAATGATAATAATCAACCAGTAAGAATTGATTCTATTGTTGTGTCTACTCAGCATGATGATTTTGATGTTGAATCAAAAATGTTAGCTAAAATTAAAAAAGATATTATTGAAATTTTAATTCCTCGTGTAAAGAAAAATTATTCAAAATACGCTCATTTATTTAATAATAAAATTAACTATCACATTAATCCTACAGGTAAATTTGTTATAGGTGGTCCGCATGGAGATACAGGGTTAACAGGACGTAAAATTATTGTTGATACATATGGTGGAAAAGGGGCACACGGTGGTGGTGCTTTTTCTGGAAAAGATCCAAGTAAAGTTGATAGAAGTGCAGCTTATGCTACTCGACATATTGCTAAAAATTTAGTAGCAGCAGGTGTTTGTAGCGAGGTGCTGGTTCAAGTTTCATATGCTATTGGAGTAGCCCAACCAATGGGTATTTTTATAGATACTTATGGTACCTCTAAAGTAAATATGACAGATGGTGCAATTGCTAAAATTGTTCAAGCTGTTTTTGATATGCGTCCTTATTTTATCGAACAACGATTTAAATTACGTACCCCTATGTACAGCGAAACTGCAGCTTATGGCCATATGGGTCGTAAAAATGAAGTGGTAACTAAAACTTTTAAATCTCCTGATGGAAAAACAAAAACTATGAAAGTAGAATTGTTTACTTGGGAAAAATTAGATTACGTTAAAAAAGTTAAAGACGCTTTTAAATTAAAATAAAAATTAATTTTATCTAAAAGCCTGTTGGGAGATTCTCAACGGGCTTTTTTTATTTAAAAAAAATCGTTTTTTAAAATTTAGTCCTAGAATAACTTCATATTTTATCACCAATTCTTGTTTTTGTAACCATTTAGTTAACATTCGTTGTTAATATCTATAATTTATTTTTTTCGTTTTTTTCATTTTACTAAATGTCTCTATCTCTTTCTTCTTTTATTAATAAGGCATTAAGAGCTAAATAAAAAAAGCAGTCCATTTTTTATATTTTATCAACACTGTTCATAACACTAGATTTTTCAACAATGTGGTAAAAAGTGGGGTAAAATGGTAAAAAGTGGTAAAATATACATATTTTTGTTAAAATATTTCAGAATCAACTAATGACAAGTCTAATAGGAGAATACGATTGTAAGGTGGATGCGAAAGGTCGCTTCATGTTTCCTATTGATTTAAGGAAGCAATTAGAGTCATTATTTGAAAAAGGGTTTGTCATTAACCGAAATCTTCACCAAAAATGCTTGGTGCTTTATCCAATTCATGAATGGGAAAAATTAAATAAAAAGTTAAGTAAGCTTAATCGTTTAATTAAAACAAACGATGTATTTGTTAGAAAATTTACCGGAGGGGCTACTAATGTAGAAGCAGATAATTCTGGAAGATTATTGTTACCAAAATCATTAATAGATTATTCAGATATCAAATCGGATTTAAAAGTTTTGGGAAGTAATAATGTAATTGAATTGTGGGATAAGAAATTGTACGAAGAGTTTTTAAATCAAGAAATCGATATTGAGAAATTAGCCGAAAATGTTTTAGGTGGATTAAACTTTAACGATTCTGGCGATGAGTAATAATTACCACACCTCCGTTCTTTTAAAAGATTGTATTGATAATTTAAATATTAAACCTGATGAGGTTTATGTGGATTTGACATTTGGAGGTGGCGGCCATTCGGCTGAAATTTTAAAACATCTAAGTCCAAATGGAAAGTTATTTGCATTTGATCAAGATGTTGATGCCTTAAAAAATAAATTAATTGACCCAAGATTTATTTTAATTCCACAAAACTTTCGCTTTCTTAAAAATTATTTGCGTTTGCATGGTATAACAAAAGTGAATGGAATTTTGGGTGATTTGGGAGTGTCCTCGCATCAATTTGATGAGGCTTCAAGAGGATTTTCAATTCGATTTGATGCCGAATTAGATATGAGAATGAATCAACAAAACGAATTAACTGCAAAAAAAATTGTGAATGAATATGAGTTAAAACAGCTCGTTTTTATTTTTAAAGAGTATGCAGAAATTCATAATGCAGCTAAGTTGGCAGCCCAAATTTGTGAGGCGCGCGAAATAAATGAAATTTCGACTACAACAGATTTAAAAGAGGCAATAAAATATTGTACGCCAAAATTTGAAGAACACAAATATTTAGCTAAAGTTTTTCAAGCCCTAAGAATCGAAGTTAATCAAGAAATAGAAGCCTTAAAAGAATGCTTAACTCAGTGTTTAGAGGTTTTAGAATCAGAAGGGAGATTAGTCGTGATTTCATATCATAGTTTGGAAGATCGTTTGGTTAAAAATATAATTAGATCTGGGAATATAGAAGGTGTTGAAGAAAGAGATGTGATTTTTGGTACAAGAAAAAAAATATTTAAAAACCTAACATCAAAGCCAATAACACCAAGTGAAACAGAAATAAAATTAAATACAAGAGCTCGAAGTGCAAAATTAAGAGTAGCAATAAAAATATAATTTTTATGAATTAAGTATTCTATTTTAAAAAATAAAAACACTCAAAAATAAAAGTGGCTAATAAGTTTAGAG
>CAMCZO010000045.1 GCA_945887955.1 Chitinophaga pinensis
GGGGACAAAAGGTATTTGAGAGTAATGACTTAAACAACGGTTGGGATGGTACCTTTAAAGGGCAGGTTTGCCAAAGTGGTGTGTATGGCTGGAAGATTTCTGCAAGCAGTTACGATGGAATGCTTAAAGAGTTGACCGGGCAGGTGATGCTGTATCGGTAGAATTTAAACTTATGAGCCTTAAATGCCAAATATAAAAACTGAAAATTATAAATTTTCGTTTTTATATTAAATTAGTTCAATTGGTTTAAAACGGAAAAGTATTACATTTTTAATTTAAGGGGTCATATTTTTAATATGACCCCTTATGTTTTTTATTTTATTTAAGTCATCCAAAAAGTTCGATAAATCCAATCCATAGGTTACGGGGCCGGTCTTTTTAGAGAAATCTTTAAAAGACTGGCTTTTTTTATTGTCTAAATCCCATCCTAAAAATTATAAAAATTTGTAAATAATGATAAAAACATTAAATTAGAAAAATATTTAAAATTAATTCATGAAAAAACTACTTTTTATATCCTTATTTGTAATTATTTTATTTTCTTGTAAAAATCAAACAGTAACAAGCATTGAGTTGAATGATGTTAAATTAACTGCAGAAGGTCCTTACTTTGAAGGACCTAATTCATTTCAGAGTAAAATTTTAAACACACTAAAAATTAATAATATCAATCCCGAAAACGTAGATAAAATTGTGTTGGCTTCCGCTATTCTTATTCTGCCTGATAGTATTGAAGATGGATTGATTCAGGATTTTTCTTTGCAATTAGTTAGCAATTCTTCCGAAATGAAAAAGGTAGCATTCATTAATCCAATTCCAACAGGTAAAAAAGAAATAGAATTAACAGTTGCTCAGGAACAAGATGGTATAAACGAAATATTCTCAAAAGAAGAATTTACCACTTTATTAGATGCTAATTTTTCAAAAGATTTCGAGACTAATATACAATTTAAAGCAAAACTCAAATTTAACATTACTACTCATTAAACAAAAAAAACATGAAAACAACTACAAAATTATTTTCGGTATTATTTTTTATTATGCTCATTTTTTCTTTTTCCCCAGAAGACGAAGGAGACAGACTTGTTGGTGTTTGGGCGCCAAGTAATGGAAAAGCAAGAGTTAAAGTTGAAAAAATTGGCAACAAGTATTATGGAAAAATCGTTTGGTTAAGAGAACCAATAGATCCTGTAACACAATTACCAAAGGTAGATAAAAATAATCCTGATGCCTCAATGCAAAATGTGCCATTAAAGGGTTACAGATTATTAAAAGATTTTATTTATTCAGGTAAAAATGAATGGACAGAAGGAACTATTTACGACCCAGAAAATGGTAGTACGTATAGTTGTTTAATTACTATGAAGGATAATAACACTTTAGATATTAGAGGATATATTGGCTTAAAAGCACTTGGAAGAACAGATGTTTGGAAACGACTAGAAATAAAAAAATAATCAATGAAACATTTTACACTACTATTATTTTTATTTGTTGGTAATCAATTGTTTTCACAATCAGATTCTACAAAAAAAGTAGAAGAGGAAGAGGATTATTCAATATATGAAAATGTAACTTCCACCGATGGTCAAAATAAGACATTTTGTAATCCAAAAATTTTTGATTTAAGTCCTTCGCGTTTTATTTCAATTGCATGGGATCAGCAGTTGCCATATGATATGAAATTGTCTCAAATAGGCTACTATCCAAAAGGCTCTAACGTTCCCACTGAAACTACAAATGTTATTAGGACTTCAGGAATAAGATTATTTGCAAATATTCCTGTAATATCTAGCAACAAATTTTTATGGCAATTGGGGCTAAATTATTGGAATATGAAATATGTATTTTCAGAAACAACTCCAACTCCGAATACAAGTTTAGTTAAACAACTTAAAGAATTTGGTTTAACTACCATGGGATTGCACAGCACTGTTTATAAACCACTGAATGATAAACAATTTATTTTGATGCAAGTTTCTGCCGATTTAAGCGGAAATTATACAATTTCAAATATTCAGGATTTAAAATTTACCAGGTATTCCGCATCAATACTTTGGGGTAAACGCCCAAATGATAGAAAGCAATGGGCTATTGGATTATCCAGAACCTATCGTGTCGGAGAATTAAACTTTTTACCCATAATTTTATATAACTGGACGGCTCCAAATAGAAAATGGGGTACCGAAATATTATTTCCAGCCCGTGTACATGTAAGAAAAAACTTTAATGCCCGAAGTTTAGTAATGGCAGGATATGAATTAGAAGGACAAAGTTATAGAATAGGAGGCGTTACATTGCCGGAAGACAAAGAGCTTGAAATAAGACGAGGAGAATTAAGATTGAGATTAGAATACCAGCGTCAAATTTGGGGTTTTATATGGGGAACCATTCAAGCAGGTTATCGCCATAATTACTCTTTTAATGCTGATTATACTGAAAAAGGTGGTTCTGATTTTTTTAGAGGGTTTGTAGGCAAACAAGAATATGCTATGATAAATAAATTGGGTGGCGCTCCATATTTTAATGTTGGAATTCATTTAGTAAGTCCTTAAGTCAAAATTATAAGCTGCGTGTTCATTTTTTAGAACTTTCTATAAAAATCTTTTAAAATTGTTCGTTTTCATTATTCGTTCACTTTATATAAATATCTTTCCTTAATTTAAATTTAAAAACCCTTAACTCTCTAAGATACAAAGACTATCAACTATTATTTAATAAATTATTTAACTGTTTGATAATTATGTAATTTTGTAAGATAAATTTGAAACCATTAATCACGATTAAACATGGTCTCAATTCAAAGCAAAATGAGTAGGTTAAAAAAAAATACGAAAAATGAAAAATAAAATTTTACTAACGCTTTTACTGATTAAATTAAATTTAATTGGTTTCTCTACTGTTTGGCCCGTATTTAATATAGGAAATACATTTTCTTCTGCTACAATCACTATAAATTTTGGTGACACTGTTAATTTTCTGATCTCAGGTTCGCACGATGCAAGAGAAGTTAGCTTAATGACTTGGAATGCAAACGGAAATACAGCTCTTTTTGGAGGTTTTCAGACTAATTTTGGAGGTGGAATGGTTTACCCTACTCAATTAGGAGTTGGTTCGCATTATTATGTTTGTACCCCACACGCCTCTATGGGTATGAAAGGAATTATTATAGTTCAGAATTGTTCTGCACCCATATCACCAAATTCAATTATTGGAAGTGCAAATGTTTGTTCTGCAAGCTCAAATACTTATAGCGTAACTCCTGTATTAGGTGCAACTTCATATTCATGGAATTTACCGGGTTCATGGACTGGATCATCTTCAACAAATTCAATTACAACTATTGCTGGTATTTCAAGCGGAAACATAAGCGTTTCTGCAATTAATTCTTGCGGTTCATCAGCACCTCAAACATTAGCTGTAAACGTAAATACATCTCCTTTATCACCAAATATAATTATTGGAAATATAAATGTTTGTTCTGCAACTTCCAATACTTATAGTTTAACTCCTGTATTAGGTGCAACATCATATTCATGGACTATACCAGGTTCATGGACTGGAGCATCTTCAACAAATTCAATTACAACTACTGCAGGTATTTCAAGCGGAAACATAAGCGTTTCTGCAATTAATTCTTGTGGTTCATCAGCATCTCAAACATTAGCTGTAAACGTAAATACCTCTCCTTTGTCACCAACTATAATAATTGGAAATATAAATGTTTGTTATGCAACTTCAAATACTTATAGTGTAAGTCCTGTATTTGGCGCAACATCATACACATGGACTTTACCCGGTTTATGGACTGGATCATCTTCAACAAATTCAATTACAACTACTGTAGGTAATTCAAGCGGAAACATAAGCGTTTCTGCAATTAATTCTTGTGGCTCTTCAGCTTCACAAACATTAGCTGTAAACGTAAATAGTGTTAACACTTCTGTTTCTCAATCCGGCAATATCCTCAGTGCAAACATTTCAGGGGCTACATACCAATGGATTAATTGTATAAATAACACAATTATTTTAGGACAAATTAGCCAAACTTTTAATGCTCCAGCTATAGGTAATTATGCGGTGATAATAACTCAAAACGGCTGTTCGGACACTTCTTCTTGTTATAATATAAGCACTGTTGAAATTTCAGAAAATAGCTTTTCTATTTTTACAAAAATATATCCAAACCCTTCAACTGGTAAGATTCAAATTATTATTGATGATTTAAAGTTTATTAAAAATTCTAGTATAGAAATTTTTAACATGCAAGGAGTTATAATTTATCAATCTGAAATTATAAATTCAAAATTTGATATTGATTTGATAAATCAGACAAAGGGATTTTATTTTGTAAAAATTAGTGCTGGAGAGAAAATTTTTACTAGGAAAATTTTAATAGAGTAACTATACATTATCATGATGGACTAATCCGAATAGAAAGCGATTACTCTTTAATCAATCTAATTACCTGCGAACCATTTTCATTCGCAGCTTCTAGCAAATAAACACCATCGGCATATTTACTCAAATCGATATTGTGCGAGCCAATTGCTAGTTGCGATTTGTAAACTGAGCTTCCTGAAAGATCTGTAATTGAAACTTGCATCCTTTGTTTTATTTCAACTAAAAATACACCCTGACTGGGATTTGGATAAATAATTATTCCCACTTGGTTTGATGAAACAACATTCATAGCAGTGCAAGGCACAACACTAACCGTAAATACCTTTGTACTTTGGCAATTATTGATGTTTACACCAAGAACTGAATATGTGCCTGAGTTTACAGGGGATACTGTTAAAACGGATCCAGTAGCATTATTACTCCATGTATAGCTATTGGCACCAGTGGCATTAATAGCGGCGGAACCGTTAGCGCAAATTGTAAAATTACCAGTGAGAACTATCACCGGCAATGGCTGGACATTGACCGAAAATGTGGTAAGCTGGGTGCAACCGTTGCTGTTTAAACCTAGAACTGAATATGTGCTTGAGTTAGCAGGAGATACCGTTAAAACGGATCCGGTAGCATTATTACTCCATGTATAGCTATTGGCACCAGTGGCAATAATAACGGCGGAACCATTCTTGCAAATTGTAAAATTTCCGCTCAGGGAAATATCAGGCCAAGGACCTGCAGACCCCACCGTTTGAACAACTGAATCTTTCTGACAAATACGCCTAACAACCAATTTTACAGTAAATGTGCCAGGTGCAGAAAATTGATGGGCAGGACTCCATACTGTCGAAGTGTTCGCTGCACCGGAAGTAGGATCCCCAAAATTCCAAAGCACTGAACTTATTCCCTGTGCCGATGCGAAACAATTTGAAAAAGTTGAAGGGGATAAGGGTACAAAGCTAAAAGTTGTACAATTAATCGATTGGCTTAAAAAAGATAAGGGTGCTAGGTTATTTTGAATGAAACCGCTGCAAAAGTTAGGGAGTGTAAGGCCACAAGAAGCAGTGCCAATAGACTGTTGTTGAAGAGAAAAACCACAGGACGCCCCTGTGAGATTCGGACTATTGATGACACTGAGTGACGGGTTGGATGCACAGTAAATTTTACCATCCGGGGCTACCTGCATTCCGTAAATACTGGTGTTACCAGTGCTGAATGTTTGAAGAGACCCAATAATAGAAGTGTTGGAACCCGCACAAAGGTCCCATTGATAAAGTTGTTTGGTTCCCGGGGACGAAACATAAAATTTTGTTCCGTCAGGTGAAAATTCACAAGCGAAAAGATCGCCGAGCCCCGTTCCTGCAGTAAGGACTAATGGTGGTGAGTAGGCAGTGGGATCTAATAGAAAAAATCTGTTGCGTATCTCTACTGCATAAAAACCAAAGCCACTCCCTGGTTTTTCAGCAATAAGTGCCCACAAATAACCATTTGGGGAAGCCTTCAGCCATTTATCCAGGTAGGAACCCTGAGTGGTAAATGAACTTATTGAGTTAGTATAAGTTGTACCATTAAAAATCTCACCCGTTTGCAACTCCCAATGGTTCGAGTTGTTACGGGTAAATGCTTGCACAGCATCACAGCCGGCTCCAGCAATAACATTCGGTATGGCTCCATTAAGTATTAATTGGTTTTTTGTTACTACTGATCCAAGGCCAGCTGCAAGACTCATGTCTACACTAGTTTTGAAAAATGGAGCACTGGTAAAAATATAATATATGCTAGCGTTTGTTGCACTGGGAGTGATTACTACATTCTGTAAAGCACCTATAGCGCCTAAAAGTCCAGTGCCATTCGCCATTACTTGGTGCAGGCTGTTCCAGACGGTGACGCCGTCCGTATAAAACAATAGGTTGCCTGCTGCATTTGAAATACTAGACATCCCTCCGCTTGTATTCACGTTTGCGTTGGTAATCAAAGTTGGCGGTGAAGTGGCAAAATCTAGTCCAGCATTAGCTCCAAAGTACCATTTACTATTTTGTAATTGCGCATTACAAAGTGATACAAAAAAACAAATTATTATTAAAAAGAACCGATGCATAATTTCTGAATTAGGTAAACAAATGTTTTTTCTAGCCCTTATATATCGAATAGTCTTTTATAAACTTAGGTTGTTTGGTTTACATTTCCTAATTTAATTTTTGATTTAAACTAACCATGCGAATTAAATTACCTTCGAAAGATTGATCTAAAAGGATAAAGGAATAATAGCTGACTTTCTAATTTTAAAAATTTAAATAATAATCTTTTGTAAAATCTTTATATTCCTTAGTGTAATTTCTATTTGAATTTTCTTCAATTATTAATGTTGATTCGGAATATTCGGTTTTTGAAAATTCAAACTGCATCAAATGCCTTTTTTCAGAGACGTCATCATTTCTTGTTTGAACACGAAGTAGTTTAGTTAAAAATAATCCGTTTATATGAGCCATTTTGTTAAATATTAACGCTTCGTTTTTAGGGAGAATTAAACAAAATTTCCCATTTTTATTTAGAAGTTTTAAAACGCCTAATAATAAATCTTCAAAAGAAAGTAAATCGTTATGTTTTGATAAATTTTGGCCAATTTTTTTACTTTTTAATGAATTGATAAAATAGGGTGGGTTTGAAACAATTAAATCAAATTTTTTTGAATTAGTATTATAGAATTCCTGGAATGAAATATGTTTTGATAAAATTTTATCACTAAACAAACTCTTGCTGAAATTAACTTTTGCCTGAAAACAACTATCTTTATCTATTTCTATTGCTGTTATAATACCATTTGATTTTTGGGCAATCATTAATGCGATTACGCCTGTTCCAGTGCCAATGTCTAATATGGTTTTATAATTTGAAGTGTCTATCCATGCGCCTAAAAGTACAGCATCTGTACCTACCTTCATTAAACATTTGTTTTGTAAAATTTTAAATTGTTTGAATTCAAAATAATCATTTGGCATAAATTTATACCGAAATATAAATCAAATTAATAGGAAGGTTGAGCATCTGAACGCCCAAGATTTATTCCATAACCTGATAAAATATTATACTTTAACATTAATTCAATACCACCCAGTCTATTTGATGCAGGAGTGAGTGCAGAGATATTAATATCGTATGAAACTCCGACTGCGTATTTATCTAATTGAAAAAGAACTGAAGGAACAATTGCATCTTTAAATCGATAATATCCGCCTAAAGATACAGAAAATGGTTTTTTGTTTGCTGTGTATGTTGATGGGTCTCCTAAAATAATTTTAAATAATGCGCCAGTAATAAATTCACTATTTGGTCCTTGACGCATATATAAAAAGCTAGGCATTATTGCATTTCTAGAGTTAGGGATACTAAATTCTCCGTTAAAATAAGTGCAAAATTTAGTGTTTAATTTTTCAGAACTTGAAATAAAAGCATTATTTGTTAAACCAAAATGGAATAAAGAAAACCCCAAATCAAATCTAGCCGCGTCTTTTGAACTAATAAATCCTTCACTCTGAACATAATTTAAATTAAGGCCACCTCCAATATCAAATGAGGTAACTGAACTTCTTGGTGTTTTTTCTCCACTCGGTAAATTTGAATCGTAACTATACCCATTCCATTGTTCACCCCAATGTAATGAGCTAACATCTATAGTTTTATAAAAAAAACCACTCTGTATACCACTTGATAACATCATGTTTTTATTTATTTTTTGTAAAAACGAAATCCCTAAGTTAGGATTAAGCGATTTTAATTGAGCGTCGCCAGCAACATCTTTAAATATATTTACAGCAACAGCTAAATAATTATTTTTTAATTTTTTATGCTTAATGGTTTGCTCAAATGAGAAAGCCATCGTCTCATATTTATTACCAATACTCGACCATTGATTTTTATAATTTAAAGTTGCCCGAGTTTCGTATTTTACTCCAATTAAAGCAGGATTAATCGAACTAGGTGTTTCAGAATACTGAGAAAAATGCACGTCTTGTGCATTTAAACTCTGATTCAGAAAAGTTATTGATATGATTGCTATTATTAACTGTTGTATTTTCATAAATTACTATCTAATTAGTGTTATGTTACCTTTAGCACTATAGCCTTTTCCCTCGTAGTTTCTGCCTTCTACCCTATATACGTATATACCTGTATTTAATTCGGAGCCCTTATAAAAGCCATCCCAACCAATTTTTTGATCAGTGGTTTCGAATATTTTTTCTCCCCATCTATTAAATATCATAAAGGTAAATATTTGTAAACAATGTCCTTTTAAATATAGCACATCATTATGCCCATCGTTATTCGGAGAAAATGCATTTGGAACATACATTTCGCCACAATCATCAATAACAATTACATTTAAAGTATCTGACGAATAACAACTACCACTATTAAATCCTTTTAATACATATTGAGTTGTTTTAAAGGGATTAACTGTAATTTTTCGATTAGTAAGTGAGCTAATATTATATCCAGGAGACCAAATATAACTTAATGCGTTTGAGGCATTTAAAACAATAGATTCTCCAAATCTGATTATTGTATCGCCAGCTAATTGACCAGGAGATGTAATGGTTACATTTGGAACATCAACAACCTTAACATAATTTAATTGACCACCAGTTCTCACACTGCCACCATCTGCTATAGGATAAGGATTTTTTACAGTTAAAATCACATTAAATTTACCTGGTAAGTTATAACAAACAGTTGGTATGGATAAAGTTGATGAAGATGGAGAGCCGCCACTAAATCGCCAATCATAAATTTGAGGCCCACCAGCTGCAGTATCTGTTTGGTTAATAAATGTGATGCATTGTCTAGCACAAACAGTATCATTTTTTTCTGCGGTATTAAACATTAAAGAAGTGGTTACTGCAGATACAGGCCTACAATCAATAACTCGAACACTTACAGTATCAAAACGAGAACAGCCTGGTATTCCATTATACCCAGATTGAAGGGTATAAACCGCTATCGATGAATTATTTATTATTCGTTTTGGTGCACTTACAGTTACTACATTATTATTACCTGGTGTTAGAATAGAACTTGGTGAGTATGGAGATGACCAGGTATAAGTTGGAACAATTCCAAATTGTAGACCAACATTTGTATTAATTCCTGTTAAGGTAATTACATTATCAGGCGGGCCAGGAATTGGACCAACAAAGCAAACTGTATTCGTTGGAACTCCGTTTATTGTTGGAATAGCAATGGCTGTAAGTGGCCGAGGAAAAACAGTAACGGTAACTAATCTAGGAATTGATATACATCCTCTTGAATCAGTTACTTCAACAGAGTAAGTGGCACTACTTTGAGGAGTAGCGATTACCGATGAGGATAAAGGATTATATACTGAAACCGGTTGAGGGTCAGCCCAGTTGTATCCAAATTGAGATACTGGACCAACGGCTTGATTACTAATGTTTACTATAATTAATTTTAGAGAGTCTCCTATACACATTGCAGGTAATGGAGGCGAAACGGCCATCGTAAATTGAGGAATAACGGTTGCACAAACTACAACTGAACCTGAGCAAATTGATGTTGCTCCAGTTAGCGTGTAACAAGTTGATGCGTGAGGTCTAACTGTTGTTTGAGGACCCAAAGAATAGGTCATTGTAGCTGGATCATAAGGACTCCAAGCATATGTTCCTGCACCAAAAGCCTGCAAATTAATTGGTTTAGATAATTTAGGGTTAAAGTTAGAAACTATACAAGTAGTGTTTGTGTTTTGAGAATAAGTAATATTCAAGTTTGGAGCTAAAACAACTGTATAAACAAATGAGGAGTCTATACATGTTCCTCCATTCGAACCGGTTAATGAATATGTTCCAGGTAAAACAGAAATAGATTGTTGAGGAATTGAACCGGTAAATGTAGAGCCGGTCCAAGTATAACTTTGCGCACCAAATGCTGTTAAAGTAGATGAAAACCCTACGCAAACTGCACTAGCTGATGGTGTAACCATTAAATTAGGTAAGTTACCAACTATTACAGTATAGCTAGAGCTACCTTTGCACCCAAAACCATTATTAGCAGTTGCAGTATAAACTGTGGTTAATGATGGAGAAGAAATTACACTAGAACCTATTGTTGAGTTTAAACCTGAAGCTGGTGACCATGAAAAAGTTGACGGATTAATGTTTGCTAATGCTGTTAGTGTAACTGAACTACCTGGACAAAGAGTTGTACCAGAAGAACTTAAGCTTAATGAAATTTGAGCTGCTGGATCAATAAAAATTTGAATAGTTTTTGTTCCTACACATCCTGAAGGATCTATTGCATTTATAGTATATGTCGCATTTGTTGTGGGATTTGATATAGCAGATGAAGATGGGATTGCTCCAACAGTAAGAGTGCCTGTATTTAATTGTTGAAGCCATGTATAAGTATTCGTTGGTGCTCCGCCTGTTAACGTTATTGTGGATGGTAGCCCAGCACAAACTGAATTATTGGTTGCTGACGGAGTAAATGTTAAACTAGGTAGAATTCCGATTGAAGCAATGATTGGAGGAACATTTGATGTTTTGCAACCTGCGCTATCAACAGTTAATTCATAAACAGAAGGAGTTGTAGGATTTATTACAGAAATAGGTAATGCGCTTACAATTGGATTTGCTGTAGGGGAAATGGCGGTGTAAGTATAATTATATAAAGAAAAATTTGTGTTAGTTCCAACTGCTGTTAATGTAACAGGCTGACCAGCACAGACTAAAGGAGGATTAGGTATTAACGAAAAGTTTTTAAGAGTAAGTAAATTTAATTGAAAATTTTGTGCTACAGTGCAGATTCCACCGGAACCGTTTGAACTATCAGCAAGAATTGTGTACATTCTTGGGAATAGTGAGGCTGAAGAAGGAGCTGTAATCAAAACAGCATTAGTCAAATTAGTAACAGTAGAAGTAGCCGCAACAGGAGTATAAAATGTATAATTATAAGCACTTAAGCTATTGGCAGGAGTAGCTGTAAGGATAAATTGAGAATTAGGACATACTGAACTCGGATTGGTAGTTAAAGTTAAATTTTGTGGAGCCATCACGAACATACCTATACTTAAATTTCCAACGCCTTGGCAACCTCCACTATCTACACTAACAGTATATGAAAAAGGAAATAATGATGGCGTGTTAGGAGGTGTTGTAGCAACTGTGCTTACAGAAGCATTAATTGTAGGGATAATATTAACCGTAGATGGAGGTGAAGTTGGATAAGGAGCATAGAATGTAAATGAGGTGTTTGCACCACCTGATGCATGAAGACTTACTGTACTTCCTGGGCAGATTGATCCTGTTGAAGGAGAAATTGTAAATTGAGGAGAAATTGTTAGTTCTGAAATTGTTAATTGAGCCGAACCTTTACAGCCCAGACTATCAACACTAACCGAATAAGTTGCAGGTAAAATTGTATTTGAATGAATAGCTTTATTTCCAATAGCCGTTATTGGATTAGTAGGAGTTGGTGGTGCTGTCCAAGTATAGCTAGTGCCTGTTCCTCCGGATGAAGTTAATGTAAACTGAGTGCCTAAACAAACACCAATTGAAGAAGAACTAACAATAACAGGATTAATTGTTAAGATATCTACTGATAAAAGTGATGTTCCTTTACATCCTGCGCTATCAACACTTACAGTATAATTAAATGGATAAAGAAGGGGGTTTGATCCAATAGTATGAGGCCTAGTTGGTGTTGTATTAATTGCGCCAATTTGAACATTTGGCCCTCCAATTGGAGCTGTAGAAAATGAAAAAATACTACCAGTTCCTCCAGTTGCAGAAAGGGTAAGTGCTGAGCCTGGACAAATAAAAGCTCCAGAAAGAGAAGTTAATGTTGGCGTTAATGTTAATAAACCAACTGAAATACATGTTGTTCCTGAACAACCCCCTGCAAAACCACTAACACAATACTGAATTGGGTAATTAAGTTGAGCTAAAGTTGGCGTATGAGATACAGTGCTATTAGTATTTATCAAATTAGGAATAATAGTAGTGGTAGTAGTTACAGCACTGAAAGAATAATTAACAGCGCCACTAGCAGATAAAGTTATGGATCTATTTGGGCATGAAAATGGAGCAGATGAAACCAAAGTAGGTGTTAATGAAAGCATTCCAACTTGAATGGTTCCACTGATTGAACAGCCATAATATGAGGCGTTAACAGAATATATTGTAGTTGCGGTAGGATTTCTTGTGGCCGGATTTCCTACAAAATTTGCTGGGATAGTTGCAGGAGTTGCACTCCAAGTATATCCTGAACTCGCAGTAGGAACTGTACCGGTGTTACCTGTTAATATAACATTTGCTCCGGGGCAAACCGATGCAGCAGAAGCCGTTATAGTTAATGGCATTGTGCTAGTTGTAAATACTTGTAAAGTGGCAATACTTGTACAAGAACCTGCAGAGCCAGTATGTGTTAATGCCGCAGTATAAGTTCCAGGAATTGCTGTTGCAATAATATTTCTTGTAATACCTATTTGGGCATTTAAGGGATTATACCAAATTATTGAGTTGGTTACTGTTCCTGCAGCAACAGAAGTATTTGAAAGAGCTGCCAAAGTAGAAGTAAGAGAAATGGTACTGTTTGCACAAGCGGTTATTGAAGTTGGACTAACTGCAATAGTTGCTACTTGAACAGCAACAGTAGCAACAAGAGGATTCAATGCGCATCCAGCAGCAGTAGATGAATTCATTGTATATGTTGCGTTAACTGATGGTGAAACAGTAATAGGATTTATAGCAGTGGTAGTTCCTCCGCCAGAGGCAGAAGCAGTCCATGAGTATGAGCTGGCACCCAAACCAGTTAAAATTGCTGAATTACCTCTGCAAATTGTTTGCGATGAAATGGCAAGTGAACTGCTTGATGGGCATTCAACCAATACATATTTTATTTGCTGATCGTATGGACCAGATGCATTAACTGCATATTTTGTTATTGTATAAGTTCCACAACAAGAAAGGCCAGCAACAACGATACTGCCATTTGGTACTGCATTAGTTTGTGTTACCGCTGAACATCCAGCTCCAGAAGGGCCATTAATTACCCATATGTAGCTAGCTGCCAGAGGGGTGGCTACAGTAATAAATATACCAACAGTAACTGTACCAGGCGCCGAATTATAACAAACGGTTTGACTAGATGTAGAAAAATTTGGAGCCTGAGCAAAAGCATTTGATGAGAGAATGAATAAAAATAATATTAATGAAGAATAAGTTATTCTTTTCATAAGAGAGATTTTAAAGTACCTAAAGTTAGAAAAAATATTTTTTTTAAATTAACAATTCACTCAATATAACATGCCTTTTAATAACTCGTAAATATAGATTAATTAAAACAAAACTCCAAATTTGTTAAAAAGGATTCCTTATATAAGAAATTTAATAAATAATCTAGTTATAAATAATTTTAAATAAATGAGGAGTCAAAAATAATTTTCTGAAGTTTTGAAAATAAATCAACATTTTAAAGATATTAATTTTACTTAATGTAATTTTGATTTTCAGTTAAAGTCAAAACAATATGCAATTAAAATATTCTGCGCTTCCTAAAGCAATTTTGTTGTTGGAGGATGGAAAAGTTTTTGAAGGAAAAGCCGCTGGAAAAATTGGCACTACCTCTGGCGAAATATGTTTTAATACAGGTATGACTGGCTATCAGGAAATTTTTACCGACCCTTCTTATTTTGGGCAAATTGTTGTAATGACAAACCCTCACATTGGTAATTATGGCATAGAGAATGAAGAGATTGAAAGCGAATCTATCAAAATTGCTGGATTGATTTGTAAGAAATTTAATCAGGGTTTTTCTCGCCCAAGGGCAAAAAAAAGTTTACAAAACTATTTTGAAGAGTTTGGAATTGTTTCTATTTGTGAGTTGGATACCAGAGCTCTCGTAAGATATATTAGAGATAAAGGGGCGATGAACTGTATTATTTCATCAGAAATTACTGAAGTGGAGGAATTAAAAAAGCAATTAGTTCAAGTTCCTAAAATGGAGGGATTAGAATTGTCTTCAAAGGTTTCTTGTCAAAACGCTTACCATTATGGTAGAGAGAATTCTAAATATAAAGTAGCAGTTTTAGATTTTGGAATTAAGAAAAACATTCTTCGTTCTTTGCAAGAACGTGATTGTTATTTGAAAATTTTCCCAATGAATTCAAAAATAAGCGAGATATTATCATTTAATCCAAATGGAATAATGTTAAGCAATGGACCGGGTGACCCTGGAGCTATGATTAAAGAAAGCCAATTGGTTAAAGAATTGATAGAAACGGGTAAACCAGTATTTGGTATTTGTTTAGGGCATCAATTATTGGCTCAATCCCAAGGAATAAAAACCTATAAAATGCATACGGGTCACAGAGGAATAAACCATCCGGTAAAAAATTTAATAAGCGGAAAAAGCGAAATTACTTCTCAAAATCATGGTTTTACTATAGATGCAGAGCAGGTTAAAATTAATACGAATATAGAGGTTACTCATATTAATTTAAACGATCATACTATTGAAGGTATTCGTTTAAAAGATAAAAAAGTTTTTTCTGTTCAATATCATCCTGAATCTAATCCTGGACCTTACGATTCGAGATATTTATTTGATGAGTTTATTAATAATATGGCGAGTATTTAAATTAAACTTGTTTAATTAACTAGTATTTTTTCAAGTTCTAAATTAATTGCCGTTTCTACATCTTTATTAATTTGGTTGTAATTTGATTTAATGAATTTATGGCCAGTTACTTTTTCAAATAATTCAATATAACGAGCACTTATTTGATTAATCCATTCCTCATTCATTTCTGGAATTACCTGCCCATCTTTGCCCTGAAAGCCATTTTCGATTAGCCATTTTCGAACAAATTCTTTACTGAGTTGTTTTTGTTCAACTCCTTTTAATTGTCTTTCATCATATCCTTCTAAATAAAAGTATCGAGATGAGTCTGGGGTGTGAATTTCGTCCATTAAATGAATTTGATTATCAAACAAACCGAATTCATATTTTGTATCTACTAAAATTAAGCCCATTTTATTCGAAATTTCTTGACCGCGCGCATAAATAGCTAAAGAATATTTTTCTAACTGCTCATAATGTTCTTTACTTACTATCCCTTGTTTAATTATTTCTTCTTTGCTAATATCTTCGTCATGCCCTTTGGAAGCTTTTGTTGTAGGTGTTATAATGGGAAAAGGTAATTTGTCATTTTCTTTTAACCCTTCTGGTAGTGTTACCCCACATATATTTCTTAATCCACTTTGATATGTTCTAGCGGCGTGACCGGCTAAATAGCCTCTAACAACCATTTCAATTTTAAAAGGTTCACACATTTTTCCGATACTTACATTGGGATGGGGCGAGGAGATTAACCAATTTGGAACAATGTCTTTTGTTGCATTTAAAAACTGAGCAGCAATTTGATTTAATACCTGGCCTTTGTAAGGGATGCCATTCGGCAAAACAACATCGAATGCACTAATTCGATCACTTGCAATCATAACAAGTATATTATGGTTGATGGTATAAACATCTCTCACTTTTCCTTTATAGAAAGCAGATTGATTTTTAAATTGATAATTAGTTTTGTCTAATGTATTCATATAAAATAGTAGTATTTTTTTGTTAAATTTTCCAAGTAACTAAACCTTGTGAAGTAAATTTAAATGGCTGAATTTTTCCTCCTAATTGTTCGATGGCATTTGCCACTTTTATTTTTGTTACTGCTGGGCAATAAAAAAACATAAATCCACCACCACCAGCACCAGAAATTTTACCACCAGTAGCTCCATTTTCAATAGCTTTTAAATAAATAGAATCTATAAATGAATTGGAGATGCTTGTTGCCATTTGTTTTTTATTATGCCAACCAAAATGCAAAATGTCACCAATTTTTGTGAGTTCGCCGCGTAAAAGAGCCTCTTTCATTTGTTGCGATTGCTCTTTAAGATTATGCATAGCCTCTATGCTTTTAAAATTATTATCATTTACATTTTTTACTTGTTCATTTATTATATTAGCAGATAAACGCTGTGTAGCTGTGAAATAAAGTAAAAGATTAAATTCTAATTCATAAATTATTTCAGGTTTAATTTGAAGAGGGTTTACAATTACTTTGTCGTTATCAAAAAATTCGATATAATTTATTCCGCCAAATGTAGCCGCATATTGATCTTGTTTCCCACCAGTCATTTTTAAATCAATGCGTTCTATTTCGTATGCTAAGTGAGCAATATCATATTTTCCTAATGGAAGATTAAGCCACTCAATAAAAGCGCCAAGTAGTGAAACGACTATGGTTGATGATGTGCCTAGGCCAGAGCCTTGAGGCGCTTCGACAAATGAAGTTAAACGAAACGAAAGAGGATTAAGGTTAAATTGTTTTACAATTCGATTATAAACGCCAATAAATAATTCAAATTCTGGAAAAATGGATAATTCTTTTTGTGAATCGAGTGATAATGTTTTCGAAGACCCATCAATTACAAATTCAATTTTACCATTATTTAATGGCTCAAGTGAGGCATAGGCATATAAATCTATTGTTGCATTTAAAATAGCCCCTCCATATAAATCAGAATATGGACTAACATCTGTTCCGCCACCTGCTAATCCTATTCTTAATGGTGCTTTGCTTCTTATTATCATTTTAAAAAATATTTAATTTTATTATTTAGAATAACACTTTTGTTTATTTCATATTTATAAATTGTAATGGCACTTCATACTCACCTTTTCGGCAAAGAGCAATTACTGCTTGTAAATCATTAATGTTTTTACTTGATACTCGAATAATATCATCCATGACTTGAGAAGATACTTTTATTTTACTATCCTTAATGTCTTTTATTAATTTTTTTGAAACTTCTTTGTCTAGACCCTGTCTTACTTTTAAATCTTTTTTTATCATTGGTCCGCTTGGGTAATAATCTTTGCTCTCATCTAAGCCTCTTGGATCTATCCCTTGTTTTATCATTCTGGAATGAATGGCATCTAAAATAGCTTCTAATCGCATATCGTTTTCAGTCGTAATATTAATAATTAAATCTTTTTTATTTAATTCAATGGTGCTTTTTGTATCTCTAAAATCCCAGCGGTTTAAAATATCTTTTTTCGCAACGTTAATAGCATTATCTAGTAATTGAGCGTCGAGTTTACTTGCAATGTCAAAAGATGGCATAATTTTTAATTTGATTTCCAAAAGTAGTTAATTTTTTAAAAGGTGCTAAAAACATTGATTTTTTATTTTAATGAGCGCTTAAATAAGAAGGGATTAAGTAAATTTGTAAACCAAAACTAGTATGACTTTTCAATTAACATCTGAATTTGAACCCACAGGCGATCAGCCGAATGCGATAAAACAGTTAGTTGAAGGAATTAATGATCAAGTTAAACATCAAGTTTTGTTGGGGGTAACAGGTTCAGGTAAAACATTTACAGCAGCCAATGTGATTTCGCATGTTAATAAGCCAACCTTAGTTTTGTGTCATAATAAAACCTTAGCAGCACAATTATTTAGTGAGTTTAAACAGTTTTTTCCAAATAATGCGGTTGAATATTTTGTAAGTTATTATGACTATTACCAGCCTGAAGCCTATTTACCGGTTACTGGCACTTATATTGAAAAAGATTTATCAATTAATCAAGAAATAGAAAAATGTCGTTTAAGCACCACATCTTCTTTACTTTCGGGAAGAAGAGATGTGATTGTGATTAGTTCGGTAAGTTGTATTTATGGTATGGGAAACCCTACCGATTTTAAACAAAATATTATTTCTATTCAAAAAGGACAAGTTATTTCACGAAACAAATTATTGCATCAATTTGTGGGAGCATTATATTCGCGAACGACCGGAGATTTTAATCGAGGCACTTTTAGGGTTAAAGGTGACACCGTTGATATAAATTTGCCTTATGCAGATTATTGTTTAAGAATATTATTTTTTGGTGATGAAATTGAGAGCATTGAAACTTATGATAATATAAATAACTATATAATTAAACAACACGAATCTTATACAGTTTATCCGGCTAACATTTTTGTAACAGCTCCTGATACTTTACAAAAAGCTATTATATTAATTGAAGAGGATATGATTAAACAAGTTGCTTTCTTTAAAGAACAAGGAAAACCTTTAGAAGCAAAAAGAATTGAAGAACGGGTGAAGTTTGATTTAGAAATGATGCGTGAATTAGGTTATTGCAGTGGCATTGAAAACTATTCAAGATATTTTGACGGCCGAGTAGCTGGCACAAGACCATTTTGTTTAATAGATTATTTTCCAAATGATTTTTTAATGTTGGTTGACGAAAGTCATGCCAGTTTACCTCAAGTAAAAGCAATGTTTGGAGGGGATTTAAGTCGTAAACAAAATTTAGTAGAATATGGATTTAGATTGCCTTCAGCTTTAGATAATCGACCATTAAAATTCGAAGAATTTTATAATTTACTTAATCAAGTTATTTATATTAGTGCTACGCCTTCTGAATTTGAGTTACAAAAAGCAGAAGGGGTAGTGGTAGAACAATTAATTAGACCAACTGGTATTTTAGATCCAATTATTGAAATAAGGCCCTGCACTAATCAGGTTGATGATTTATTAGAAGAAATTCATAAAGTTGTTGCAAAAGACGAGAGGGTATTAGTAACTACTTTAACAAAAAGAATGGCCGAAGAATTAACAAAATATTTAACTAAATTAAATGTTCGTTGTAGATATATTCATAGTGAGGTAGATACTTTAGATCGGGTAGAAATTTTACGGCAATTGAGGGTAGGGTTATTTGATGTATTAATTGGGATAAATTTATTAAGAGAAGGATTGGATTTACCCGAGGTGAGTTTTGTAGCTATTTTAGATGCTGATAAGGAAGGTTTTTTAAGAAACGAAAGAAGTTTAGTTCAAACTGTTGGAAGGGCTGCAAGAAATGTTAATGGTCGTGTGATTATGTATGCTGATAAAATAACAGATAGCATAAGATTTACGATGGAAGAAACTCAAAGAAGAAGAAAAAAACAAATTGAATATAATTTTAATAATAATATCACTCCAGTTCAAGCAGGTCGAAAACAAATTGCTCAATCAGAATTTGGTGGCATCGAGGTAAACATAAATGGCAAATTAGTAAAAACTTATGTTGAATCAGATGATATTATGTTTGCAGCTGACCCTGTATTACAATACATGACCTCGGATGAATTAAAAAAACAAATCGCTAAAGCAAAGTCAGCGATGATAAAAGCTTCAAAAGAATTAAATTTTATGGAGGCCGCTCGTTTAAGAGACGAAATGTATGTTTTAGAAAAGTTGTTGAACGAGAAAAATTAATATTTTTTATTTTCCCATAACATGACAAAGTCATTCATCACATAGCCATTTCCAATATCAAAATCTTCTACATGATCAATTTTAAAACCGTTTTTAAAATAAAAATTGATAGATTTAAAATTTTGTCGATTTACGGTAAGACGTAATTTTTCTATAGACAACATTTCTTTTAATTCATGTAGTATTTTACTACCAAAACCATTAGATGCAAAATCTTGATTAATATAAAATTTATTTAAAAACCAGGAGTTCTCTTTTTTGTTTTGAACAGATAAAAAACCGATATAACTATTTTGTTTTTGAATAAGATAAAAATCTTCATTTTTATTTATTATTTTTTCTGATAAATTTTTCGGACTATACATTAAATCTAACATATAATTTATTTGATTTTGACTAATAATATCTATATAATATTGGTTCCAAATCAATATAGCAAGTCGATTGATGGTATCAACGTCTTTTGCCGAGGCACTTATTAATTTTAGGTCTTGCATTATATTTTTGTAAATTTACCAAAAAAAGAGTTATAAAATTTCTTTACAAAAATGAAGAATTTAATTTATTATTAAATTGTATAACATGAGTAAAAATATTACAGTTAACGTATTTGTTAGTGTATATAAAAACATTCCATTTCTTCGAAAAGTATTAGACTCAATTGAGAAACAAGTATATAAAAATTTTACTGTTACCATAGCCGAAGATGGATGTTTTGAGGAGATGAGAAATTTTATCGCGAAATTAGACTACTCTTTTTCAATTTCTCATTTATATCAGGAAGATAAAGGTTTTAGAAAAAATAAAATTTTAAACGAAGGTTTAAAAAAAAACACAGCAGAGCTTTGTATCTTTATTGATGGAGATTGCATTTTACACCCAAAATTTATTTATGAATATGTAAAATGTTTTGATGGATGTTCTGTCATGTTTTCCAAAAGAACAAATCTAGATCATAAAACCACTGAAGTATTGCTTAACTCTGAAATTATTAAGCCAAGTAAATGGACAATGATAATAAATAAAAGTACTAGGGTAGAAGATAGCTTTTATCTTCCATTTAAACCTGTTTTAAAAACAAAAAAACCAAGTTTAATGGGTTGTAATATGGCAATACCATTTTCTACTTTAAAATTAATTAATGGTTTTGATGAAGATTATGAAATTACAGGATATGGAGAAGATTGTGATATAGAATGGCGAATGCTTAAACAAGGATTTTCATTTTTACATTTAAAATACCGTGCCATTCAATTTCATTTATTTCACGAAAGACCAAATCGAGAAGATCAAACAGCTATTAGTCGAAAATTATTTAATAAAAAGAAACAAGAAGGTATTTCTTTTTGCAAGAATGGAATCACAAAAATGAAGTCTTAATTTTTAGGCCTCAGCATTTTTGCTGTCTCATATTAATTTAAAACCTTGCATTATTTTTGTAAATTTACCTTGTGGCTAAAATAAGTAATACAATTAATATTGAAAATCGAAAGGCAAAATTTGACTATCAATTTTTAGACGTCTTAACTGCAGGATTGGTTTTAAAAGGAACAGAAATAAAATCTATTAGAGAAGGAAAAGCTGGCTTAGCAGACAGCTATTGTTACTTTAAAAACGACGAGTTATTTATAAAAAATTTTCATATTACTGAATATGCAGATGCGTCTTTTTATAATCATGAGCCACTTCGGGAGAGAAAATTATTGTTAAGTAAACAAGAATTAAATAAGTGGCTTAAAAAAGTTAAGGATTCTGGTTTAACAATAGTTCCAATAAAATTATTTATTAATGAAAAGGGTTATGCTAAATTGAATATTGCTTTAGCAAAAGGAAAAAAAGCTTTTGATAAAAGAGATGACATTAAAAAAAGAGATATTGAAAGAGAAATGAATCGAAAATTCTAAGATTAATCTTTCAATTTTATTAAAAATAGTTTTTTAGAAATATATTAGTAAGATCTATTTTCATTTCCTTCCATATAATTCATAAAGGCTTTGTTTACTACTTTATTCCCACCAGGAGTTGGATAATTGCCACTAAAATACCAATCTCCAAGGTGATCTGGACAAGCGCTATGAAGGTTTTCGATGGTTTGAAAAATAACTTCAACTTCAGCATTAATTTCGGGTGGCGTAATTATTTTAGCAATTTGATCTGAAATTTCATCATTACTAAATAACGCGTAAAGTTCGATTAAATAATTTTGTAATTGCTCTTTTGGTAAATTTTCTTGGGCTTTGCATTTTGCATAAACTTCTTCAAGTTTATTTTCTAATTTTCTATTTTTAACTAATGCTATCATTGCTTGAAAAGCAACAAAATCTTTTAATTTACTCATGTCAATTCCATAGCAATCAGGATAACGAATTTGTGGAGCCGAAGAAACAATAATTATTTTTTTTGGATGTAAACGATCTAAAATTCTAAGAATGGATGTTTTTAAAGTGGTTCCGCGAACAATCGAATCATCAATTACAACCAAAGTATCTTCTTGATTTTTAACTATCCCATAAGTAACATCATATACATGAGCCACCATATCTTCGCGATTTGAATCTTCAGTTAT
>CAMCZO010000046.1 GCA_945887955.1 Chitinophaga pinensis
TGAAATAAATAAACTGAGTTCGCGATACAAAAAAATAATTTCGCTAATGATTGCTAATGTGGTTTCGAAAAGATTTTATAATGGAGAGAAACCACTCTCTGACATTGAAATATCAGAGCAATTAGACATCCCTTATAGGTTAGCTAGAATGATTATTAATGACTTTACCGAGACTGGAATTTTTAATGAGATAAAATCTGAAAACACAAAAGAAATTCGATATCAACCGGGAGTTACTGAAAGCAAATTCACAGTGAATTATATAATCGAAACCATAGATAAAAAAGGAACCAACACCTTGCCCATTAGCGATACTAATGAATTAATTCATATTAATAAACTTGTAGAAGATATGGATAAAATATTTCACAATAATTTAGGTAATACACTTGTTCACGAACTTGTAAAATAATTTGAAACAATTTTTTTTTATATCTATTTATTATTTCTTACTTCTAAGTAATGTCAATCTATTTGCTATATCGACGCAAATTTTACCTTCAGATAGCATAATAAGAAAACCTTCATCAACTATAATTAAATATTCTCATCCTCGCATACCTACTATTATGAGTGCTATTTTACCTGGCTTAGGACAATTACATAATAAAAAATTATGGAAAGTGCCAATTATTTATTCTGGACTTATTGGATTTGGCTACTATTATAAGATAAATAATGAAGAGTATAATAAATACAGATCGAGTGTGATTGCTTATTATGATAATGATCCAAGTACAATACCTGCAATTACAAATTACTCTGGCGATCAATTACAAAGTTTAAAATTAAGTTATAAAAAAAGTAGAGATTTGGCGGCTATCGGATTAGTAATAGTTTATCTTTTCAACATTATAGATGCAAATGTAGATGGACACTTAAAATCTTTTGATGTGAGTGATGACTTAAGTTTAAAAATAGATCCTTGGCAAAACATTTATCAAGACTCTTATAATAATTACAATACATCCTTAGGCTTATCAATTAAATTAAATTTTAAATAAAATGAAAATTGCTTTATTCGGTTATGGGAAAATGGGAAAAGAAATTGAAACCCTTGCAACAAAAAATAATCACGAAATTGTTTTGATTGTTGATAGTACCAACTCTGATTTATTAACCTCATCTGATTTAAATAAAGCCGATGTAGCTATAGAATTTAGCAGGCCAGATGCTGTTATATCAAATATTAAAACTTGTTTTAATGCGAATTTGCCAATTGTTGTTGGAACCACTGGATGGCAGGATAATTTTAAATCAGTAGAAAAATTATGTAAACAAAAAAAGGGAAGTTTGTTTTATGCATCTAATTTTAGTTTAGGGGTAAACTTATTTTTTAAAGTAAATACTTACTTAGCAGAATTGATGAATAAATACGAAGATTATGAAGTTAGTATGGAAGAAATTCATCATCTCCATAAATTAGATAAACCAAGTGGCACAGCAATTACATTAGCAAATAAAATTATTGATAAAATAGATCGTAAAAAAAATTGGAGTATTTTAAATAAAAATAAGGATACAGTTTTTATCAAAGATATACGCGAAGGATCTGTTTCAGGCACACACATCATCAAATATAATTCCACTATTGACGATATTGAAATTATGCATAAAGCCCACAACCGAAAAGGGTTTGCTCAAGGCGCCATTATTGCTGCAGAGTTTTTAAAAGATAAAAAAGGTATTTATACGATGAACGATATTATTTAATCAACGGATTTATTCAATAAAATAATGAACTATCATTGGATAAAAATATTTGATAATCAAACTGAGCTAGAATCTCTCATTCCAATAAACACAATAATAGTATTTGAATTACGAAACGAAAAAATTTGTGTTACACAAACCCAAAATGGATTTTTTGCAGTTCAAGATAAATGCCCTCATAATGGCGCAAGTTTAAGTAAAGGCTTTTGTAACAAAAACAATGAAATTATTTGCCCGCTTCATCGCTATTCTTTTAATTTAGAAAATGGAAAAGCTACCTCTGGTGGAGCATTTGCACTAAAAACATACCCCATACAAAGTAAAAAAAATGGTGTATTTATTGGTATAGAATCTAAATGGTGGGAAATGTAATAGATTAACAAAATAAAAAAATGTTTTTTGTTTAGCGAACTAAATCCATTTTTGTAAAAACTCTTACAGGATATAAGGCGGCAAAAAATCCTATCAGCATAATAACACTAAAAATCCAAACAAAATCATTTAGCCTTAAATCTATTGGATAATAAGGGATAATAAATTCATTGCCAAACTTTACTAAATGATATTTTAATTGAAGCCAACAAATAAACAAACCAATTATTAGTCCTAATGTGGCTCCAATTCCAGTAATCAAAAAACCTTCTCTCATAAAAATATTTCGAATTAGAGGCAAACTAGCCCCTATGCTGTGTAATGTTTTTATGTCTTTACGTTTTTCAATAATTAACATAGTTAAAGCGCCAATAATATTAAATGTTGCAATTACCAAAATAAAAGCTAAAATAATAAAAGTGGCAAGTTTTTCTGTTTCTAAAACTTTAAATAAGGAGTCGTTTAATTGATATCTATTCTTTACATCAAACCTTGACCCCATTTTTTTTATTAAGATTGATTGCACTTCTTCTGTCTTATCTTTATCACAAGATATTTCTAAAGCTGTGATTTTAGTGGGCGAATCAAATAATTTTTTTGCCGTTTCAATATTCACAAAAGCATATTGATAATCAAAATCATCATTTAAACTAAAAACACCGCATGGCGAACAATAAATTTGATTTAAGTTATCATCTGGATTTAATGAATTCGACTTGCCTCTAACTGGGCTAAATAAAATTAAGTCTGAACTCAATTCCCCTACATTTACTTGTAATTGATCTGCTACTCCTCGACCTAAAATTATTTTAGAATGAATTGAATCATTTAATCCATATGTACCTTGCACAATTGCGGAATCAATTTTTGTTACTTTATTAAAATACTTATCAATTCCTTTAATTGAAACAAGAGTTTGCTTATCGAAATTTTTTAGGAGGGCCTTGTCGCTTATTGTTTGAGAAATTGCTAAAACACCATCTATCAATTTCAACTCATTTAATTCAACATTGCTAATTTTAAAATACTTTCCTGAAATTGGTGTTACTTTTAAATCGGGCTCAAACACATTATACAAATTAGCAACTGTGCTAGTAAGCCCATTCATGGCACTTAAAATAACAATTAATGCAGCAGTGGTAATGGCAATAGCAACAATACTAATCCAACTAATTATGTTGATGGCATTATTAGATTTTTTTGAAACTAAATAACGCTTTGCTATATAAAACGAAAAATCCAAATGCTACTTTTTTAAAAGCGCTTCAATTTTCATTGCATAATCTAGCGAGTCATCAATAAAAAACATTAACTCTGGCACAATGCGTAATTGTTTTCCAACAATAAGCCCAAGTTTTTTACGAATAACATTATTCTGATCTTGTATTAATTTAAAAGTGATTGCCTTATCTTTAGTTGCCATAATACTTAAGTAAATTTTTGCAGAACTTAAGTCTGGACTAATTCGAACAGTTGTTACGGTAATAAATCCACCACCAAAAAGTGATTTAGATTCACTTCTAAAAATTTCGGCTAATTCTTTAGCCAATAATTTATTTACTTTTTGTTGTCTAAGGCTTTCCATATGACAAATGTAATGAGATTTTTGTAGTATATTAGCTAATAATTTTATAAAAAGTCCTTATTATTAAGAATGAAAAAACTATTTTCAGTTTTAAAATATACAAAAAACTATAAAAGTTACACTGCCCTAAATATCATTTTTAATATTCTATTTGCGATATTATCTGCCTCTACTTTGGCATTAATAGCTCCATTTTTAGACCTTTTATTTAAAAATGACTTGATTGGATTAAATATAATTTTACAAAAAGGCTTATCTAAATTTTCTTTCAGTTCAAGTTATTTTCAAAATTTTTCTAACTACTATTTAGCGATTCTCATTATAAAAAAAGGAAAAATAGGGGCGTTAATTCTTATTTGTTTAAGTGTATTAATTCTTACTTTTTTAAAAAACACTTGCCGTTATTTTGCTCTTTATTTTATTGCACCAATAAGAACAGGAGTAGTTAGAGATTTAAGAAATAAGATGCATAAAAAAGCACTTGAATTGCCCCTAAGTTATTATAGTGAAGAAAAAAAGGGGGATTTGATTAGTAGAATGACAGTAGATGTTCTAGAGATTGAATGGAGTATCATGCAAACGCTTGAAATGATTTTTAGAGAACCGCTTACTATTTTTATTTTGTTTAGTTTAATGCTATTAATTAGTATAAAACTAACCCTTTATATTTTATTATTACTCCCAATTGCCGCTCTTATCATTGTCTTATTAGGAAAAAGTTTAAAAAATGCTTCACTTAAAACAAAAGAAACTTTAGGCCAAATTATTAGTATTATAGAAGAAAGTTTAGGGAGTTTAAAAGTAATTAAAGCATTTGGCGCCGAACTTGCTATGTTTACTAAATTCGAATCTCTAAATCAAACATTTTTTAAACAATCAACTAAAGTTTATCGTAAAACAGATTTAAGTTCTCCACTAACTGAAATAATTGTTACAGGAATTTTAATGCTCGTTCTATTTTTAGGAGGTAAAATGGTTTTTTCTGAAGAACTTTCTGCTGCATTATTTATTAGTTACTTCGCGCTTGCTTCTCAGTTAATTCCTCCAATTAAACAAATAACAAATTCTTATAACAATATTCAAAAAGGTATCGCGAGTGAAGAACGAATTAATAAAATTTTAAATGCTGATAGTAAAATTTTTGATTCCGAAAATGCAATAGAATTAATTCAATTTAATAATACTATCGAATACAAAGATCTATCGTTTAGCTATGATCAGGGCAACAACAACACCGTTTTAAAAAATATTAATTTATGTATTAAAAAAGGTAAAACTATTGCTTTAGTTGGTCAAAGCGGAAGCGGCAAAACAACCTTAGTCGATTTGCTATGTCATTTCTACGAAAACGATAAGGGGCAATTACTAATTGATGGAATAGATATTAAGAACATAAAAATAAAAAGTTTAAGAAGTCATATTGGAGTTGTCACTCAAGAAAGTGTTCTTTTTAATGATAGCATTATGAATAACATCGCTTTTGGATTGGAAAATGTCGATGAAAAAAAGATTATTGAAGCAGCTAAAATTGCAAATGCACACGAATTTATTCAGCAATTACCTCAAGGGTATTATACAAATATTGGCGACAGAGGCGGTAAATTAAGTGGTGGTCAAAGACAAAGAATAAGTATTGCAAGGGCCGTTCTCCGAAATCCAGCGATATTAATTTTAGATGAAGCTACCTCTGCTTTAGATACTGAAAGTGAAAAATTAGTTCAAGAAGCACTAACCAATTTAACCAAAAATCGCACTAGCATTGTTATTGCTCATCGTCTTTCTACAATCGCTAATGCTGATGAAATTATTGTAATGCACCAGGGCGAAATTATCGAACGTGGAAATCACTCAGAATTGCTAGCACTAAAAGGCACCTATAAAAAATTATGCGAAATGCAAAGCTTTAAATAAGTCAAAAGTATTTTAACTGTTTATAATTCTTCCCTAACGATTAACATCTAATTATCAATAACTATTCCTTTTCAGCTTCTATTATTGAACTTTAAAAATTAATTTAGATTTTATATGAGTGGACGATTATTTATAGTGCCAACCCCTATAGGAAATCTAGAAGACATTACTCTTCGCGCCATTAACACCTTAAAAGAAGTTGACTTAATTTTAGCTGAAGATACACGCACTTCTTCTTTTTTATTAAAACATTTAGGTATTTCAAAGCCTTTAAAATCATATCATCAACACAACGAACATAAAATTTTAGACGAACTTATTACTCAATTAAACTCCGGAAAAAATATTGCCTTAATCTCCGATGCAGGCACCCCTGGCATTTCAGACCCAGGTTTTTTATTGATTAGAGAGGCTATAGAAAAAAACATTTCGATTATTTCTTTACCTGGAGCCACCGCTTTTGTGCCAGCTCTTATTAATAGTGGCTTGCCTTGCAACGAATTTAGTTTTTATGGCTTTTTACCTCAAAAAAAAGGTCGGCAAACTCGTTTAAAATTATTAGAACTCGAAGAAAAAACATTTATCGTTTACGAATCCCCATTTAGATTAGTAAAATTATTACAAGAATTACAAAAGCATTTGGGTGCTACACGAAAAGCATGCGTTTGCCGTGAACTAACTAAACTTTTTGAAGAAACAAAACGAGGGACTCTAGAAGAATTAATTCTATTTTATAATTCAAAGCCGGTAAAAGGCGAAATAGTAGTGGTGGTTCAAGGAAATAAAAACATAGACTTAGAAACAGAAACAAATGAGTAGATATCAAAATATTGGAGCTCCTCCTGGCACTATGCATTATAGTGGTGCGCATGAAGGTAAACGAATTAGGATTACCCTTATTGAGTTTAACGATACCGATTTTTTTGAACAAGATTTTTTTGACCTTTCAGAATGCTTTAATCAAATAAAACCTAATATGGTTAAATGGATAAATGTTGAAGGGGTTCATAACTTAGATGTGATCGAGTCAATTGGAAAACATTACAACATTCATCCGCTTACAAAAGAAGACATTGTGAATGTAGACCAAAGACCAAAATTTGAAGAATACGATAATTATATTCTTTCTATCATGAAAATGATTATTTATGAAAAAGAAGTGCATGCCGAACAACTTTCGATTATTCTTACAAAAGACACGGTTATCTCTTTTCAAGAACCTGATGGTGGTGATGCTTTTGATTTAATAAGAACTCGTTTAAGACAACATAAAGGAAGGGTTAGAAAATTAGGAGCAGATTATTTATTTTATGCTTTAATGGATGCTGTTGTAGATTATTACTTTTCGGCACTCGAAAAAATTGGGGATAAAGTAGAGGAAATTGAAGAAGCTATTATTAATGATCCTAAACATCAATCTCTACTGCAACTGTATAAATTAAAACGACAAATAATTTATCTTCGTAAACAAGTTTGGCCACTTCGCGATATGCTTAGTAATTTATTGCGATCTGAATCGAAATTTATTTCCTCAAATACTCAACTTTTTTTTAGAGACTTGCAAGATCACAGCATTCGTATTATTGATACTATAGAAACCTTCCGCGATTTACTAAGTGGGATAATGGATGTTTATTTAAGTACAAATTCAAATAAAATGAACGAGGTGATGAAAGTGTTAACCATCATATCCACTATATTTATTCCGGTAACATTTATTGTTGGTGTGTATGGAATGAATTTTGAATTTATGCCTGAATTAAAATCTAAATACGGTTATGCTGCCGTATGGATAATTATGCTAGGTATGATGGGGGGACTAGTATATTACTTTAAACGCAAAAAATGGATTTAAATCTTTTATTAAGAAAGTTCAACGGCATCTGGATATCTTGCCTTCCAATTTTTTAAACTTTCTTTTGTTCTAACAGTAATTACTGTTTTGCTATCTATACGTAATTTTACTATATAAGTAGTACCTTTAATTTCTGGTTTTTTTATTTTTGTTGCGGCCCTCATGTTTTCCTTGACTTTCTTATTACTATAACACAAATAAAAGCATTATGTTGGATTTCTAACGTTAAAATAAGTCAATTTATTAATAGTATTTAACTAAATAAAAATCGCCCCTAGAATTTAGGGGCGAAAGATCTAAATATGAAGGTGAACTTACTTAAGTTGATTAATTACTGCAGTAAATGCTTCTGGATGATTCATTGCTAAATCGGCTAATACTTTACGATTTAATTTTAACCCTTTTGCGTTTAATTTTCCAATAAACTCAGAATAACTCATGCCGTGTTCTCTTACTCCGGCATTAATACGCTGAATCCACAATCCACGCATGGTACGTTTTTTGTTTTTACGATCGCGATAAGCGTAGGTTAAACCTTTTTCTAGAGTATTTTTGGCAATTGTCCAAACATTTCCTCTAGCACCCCAATAACCTTTGGTTAAATTAAGGATTTTTTTTCTGCGAGCCCTACTGGCTACATGATTTACACTTCTTGGCATTTTTTTTAATTTTTGGTTTTAAATGTTAGTGTTAGCTTCTGGCTAAACTTTTTTACTAAAATTTTGGCTGCTTAGCAACCGCTTTGTTGGTAATTTTAAAAGAATTAAATGTTTAACATAAATTTCACATTCTTAGTATCAGCAGCACTTACAAGGCCCATTTTACCTAAAGAACGTTTTCGGTCTTTTTCTTTTTTGGTTAAAATGTGCTGCTTGAAAGCATGCTTTCTTTTAATTTTACCTGTTCCAGTAAGCTTAAATCGCTTTTTTGCACTGGAATTAGTTTTCATTTTTGGCATGTGTTCTATTTTTTAAGGATGGCAAAGATAATGGTTTATTCGGTTTTAGCAAAAGAAAAATGAGCAAAAACAGCCTAATTTTAAAGAAATTAACTAATAAAAATAAATCAATAAAAGGATAAATTAAATTTAGAAATAAAACTGCAAACGTATAGCGCCTGATGGGCCATATATTGTGTTATTATTACTCGTGCCTAGTATTAAAGAATTGGTTACAGTTCCTTCTATTGTTTGTGTTCCTATAGATGGACCGCTAAGACCTTGCGAACCTATTGATTCTGATGTAGTTGAAGATTGGGTATTAATTGTAAATCCTAGGCCCCATCCAAATTCACCGCCAATTGAAAGCTTTGGTGCAATAAAATACTCAGCACCAAAAAATGTGCGAAGGCCAAATCCAATTCTGGTTGGATCTTTTGATTCAGTTATTCTTGCTAATTTACCATAATTGTTTGTAAAAACATTGCTTTTGCCAACAAATGAATCTTCTTGGGTTACATCAACAGACTTTGTGTTTATTGCATTTGGAGATAATGCATTACCATATAGATAGGATGTACCACCAGAATTAGCAGACAAGCCTAACTCAAAACCATATATTCCTTGTAAACGAGTTTTACCTTTGCGTTTTTCGACACCAAATGATATTGCAAAAGATGTTGAAGTAGTCGTAAATGAATTTTCTTCTTCACGGTTTACAGTTGGAAAAGTTAAAGGATTAGCGTCACTTCTATTACTTACCATTTTTCTATCGGTAAAATTTGAGTAGCCAATGTTTAGCGCACCACGATAGGCAAAACTAGAATCCTTAAATCTTTTTATCGAAATTGAAAGATTAGTATTAGCAAAATCCCAAGTTGGTGCAACATTATTAGCTGTCTTCCCAAAAAAATTACCTAAATAATCTAAAAAAGGATTAGCGTTTATGCCAATACCAATATCGTGGGCTTGCGGCAATATGCGATCTCCTCTTTTTGAGGTTAAATACTGCTCTTTTTTTATAGTAATGTGTTCATCTTTTTTTGTTGTAACATGGTCATCTTTTTTTGTTGTAACATGATCTTCTTTTTTTGTTGTGGGGTGATCTTCTTTTTTTTGTGAACCAGAAATGAGATGGTCATGTTTATCTGATGGATGAGCGTCTTGAGCAAATGCGAATGTTACATTAAGGGCTAATAATAATAATAATATTTTTTTCATGACTTAAAATTGCTTTAAAAAACCTAATTAATTTTGGTAAAGGTACAACAAAAAAAAAATGTTAATGCAAATTTATTAAGGATTAATTTTAGTCAAAATAAAATTAATTATAGAATTATGTCCTATTTAAATTGATTTATAAAAAAGAAAAAAAATTAATCATCGTTTAACTGCTGCCACAATAAATCTTTGAGTTGTTGTAAATTTTTCTGACTGGCAGATGAAAAGAAAATAAAAGACACTTTGTTTTTTCCTTTTAAACGTTTATTTAAATCTTTTCGCATTTCTTGTTCTAATTCATCATCCATCATATCGGCTTTACTGATGGCTAAAATTCTTTTTTTGTCTAATAATTCGGGATTAAACTTTTTTAATTCGTTTAATAAAATTTTATATTCATCAACAATATCCTTACTATCACAACTCACTAAAAATAATAAAGAAGAATTTCTTTCAATGTGTCGTAAAAATCTTAACCCTAGACCCTTTCCTTCATGAGCACCCTCAATAATACCAGGAATATCTGCTACCACAAAACTTTTATAATCACGATATGGCACAATCCCCAAATTTGGAACCAAGGTTGTAAATGGATAATTTGCAATTTCGGGTTTGGCGGCACTAATTACAGATAATAAAGTAGATTTACCAGCATTCGGAAATCCAACCAAACCTACATCAGCCAATACTTTTAATTCTAAAACTTTCCACTCGGTTTTGCCTAGTTCCCCTGGTTGAGCAAATTGAGGACTTTGAAGCGTACTGTTTTTAAAATTTGCGTTTCCTAAGCCACCTCTTCCTCCGGGCACTAAAATTACTTCCTGCCCTTCTTCGGTAATTTCGAAATGAATTTCTCCTGTTTCAGCATCTCTTGCAACGGTTCCTAAGGGTACATCTAAAATATCATCTTCACCTTGTTTACCTGTACTATTTCCGCTAGAACCATTAATGCCTGCTTCGGCAATAATGTGTTTTCGATATTTTAAATGTATTAATGTCCAAAATTGTTTGTTGCCTCTTAAGATGATGTGCCCACCTCTTCCGCCATTACCACCATCTGGACCGCCAAAAGCAGTTAATTTATCGCGATGAAAATGAACAGAACCTGCCCCTCCTTTTCCACTTCGGCAACATATTCTTACATAATCAACAAAATTAGTTTCCATTTTATATAATATAAATAAAAAAGCCTAACGAATATAAGAGCGTTAGGCGATTTAAGAAGTGATATTTATTTGCTTTTTTTTATTACTTTTTTAGTTGGCTTTAAAGCGGGCTTTTTTGTTTTAAAAACCGCTTTTGTTTTTTTAGCTGTTTTAACCGGCTTAGCTTTTTTTACTGCTTTTTTTAAACTTAGTTTAGCTTTTGGCAATATTTTTTTGACTGTTTTTTTGATTGTTTTTTTTAATTTATTTTTTTTAATAATTGGCTTTTTAATAGCCACTTTTTTTTGTGTTATTTTTTTTGGTGTTATTTTTTTTGCGGGAGTTTTTTTAGTTGCTTTTTTTAAAACTTTCTTTTTAGCAGAAATAATTTTTGATGTGATTTTTTTTGCAATTTGTTTTTTAATTACTGCTTTTAAATTTGGTTTTTGAATGTGTTTATTAGAAGTAGCTTTTTTGATTTGTTTTTTAAATGCTCTTTCTTCTTGCGCTTCCTCTGCTTCGGCTCGTTTTATTGCATCAATTTCGAGCAATAACTCTGGGGCTATTTCATTAGCCACTTCAAAATCTTGAATGGTTAAATCTAAATGTTCTAAATCACTTTCGAGGGCTGTTAAATCCATTTCGGCTTTTAAAAAAATAATACGATCTACTAAATCTTTAAAAATTTGATCAACAGAACCAATGCCATCAATAGAATGAAACTTCCCTTGTTCATTATAATATTTTTTTAGGGGTAAAGTTTTAGAATTATATTCAACTATTCTATTGCGAATAACGTCTTCGTTTTTATCGTCGGGCCGGCCGCTATGTTGCCCTCGCAATAGCAAACGTTTTATTAGTTCTTTGTCATCAACCTCTAAAGCTAACATTGCACTAATACCTGTGCCTTTTTTTTGCAACAAATCATCTAAGGAAATAGCTTGAGATGAGGTTCTGGGAAAACCATCAAAAATAAATCCTTTTACATTTGGGTTTTCATCAAGTTTAGATTCAATCATCCCTATCACAATATCATCTCCAACTAATTCGCCTTTATCCATAATGTCTTTGGCTTTTTTACCTAAATCGGTGCCTCGAGCGATTTCTTTTCTAAAAAGGTCGCCAGTACTTAAATGCACTAAGCCATATTTATTAATAAGATTTTCTGATTGAGTTCCTTTACCAGCACCTGGTGGACCAAACAAAACAAGGTTTAACATTTTTTCCATGATTTATTTTTTTAAGCTAATATGTATACTTCTTTTAAATTTCGTCCATAACCTAAATAATCTAAGCCGTAACCCACAACAAATTCATTTTTAATTTTGTGTGCAACATAATTAATTTTTAAATCTTTTTTATAAGTGTCTGGTTTTAATAAAGCTGTTGCAACTTTTATCTGTTTAACTTCTTTTAAATATAGAATTTCTGCAATTCGGTTAATCGTTAAACCGGTATCTATAATATCTTCCACTATTACCACTGTTCTTCCTTTTAAATTTTCGTTTAAGCCAATTAATTCATTAACGGTTCCAGAACTGCCAACTCCATCATAACTTGCCACTTTAATAAAAGATACCTCACAAGGAATCGTAATTTCTTTTAATAAATCGGAGGCAAACATAAAAGCACCATTTAAAACTACTAAAAATAAGGGCAAATCGTTTTTTAATTCAACATTAATAACATTGGCCATTTTTTTTACTGCCTCCAAAATATCACACTCTAAAATATATGGCTTAAACTGCTTATCTTTAAGGGTAATTAGCTTACTCATTATTAAACAAATGTAATGATTTTATTTTTTGTTGCCATTAATTTGGCGCAATTAAATAAATAATATAGCTCATAATTTAAAATCGAAAAAAATAAAAAATATCACCTTTTTATACTTTATAGTATCTTTGATGACCTTTGGTAGAAATCGGAACCAATATTAATTTAGCTAAAGATTTGCTTTTAAGAGGTGAATTAGTAGCCATACCAACCGAAACGGTTTATGGATTAGCGGCGAATGCATTAAACGAAAAGGCGGTATTATCAATATTCGAAGTAAAAAATAGACCTTTTTTTGATCCACTTATTATTCATTTGGCCTCAATTGAGTCTGTTAAACTTTATGCTGATTTTGAAGACGAGCGCTTATTAATTTTAGCGAAACACTTTTGGCCAGGCCCCTTAACTTTGTTACTGCCAAAGAAAAATAATATTCCTTATTTAATCACATCAGGGCTTGACAAAGTTGCTGTTAGAATTCCTAACCATGCCATTAGTCTTAAACTTTTAGAATCTATTTCTTTTCCTTTAGCTGCTCCAAGTGCTAATCCATTTGGATATGTTAGCCCTACCGAACCAAATCATGTAAAAAAACATTTTGGAAACCGTTTAGCTTATATATTAGATGGCGGAAAATGTGAAGTAGGAATTGAATCGAGTATAGTAGGTATTGAAAATGATAAGGTTTGTATTTATAGATTAGGGGGGCTTTCGATTGAAGCAATTGAAAAAATAATTGGTCCGGTAGAATTAAAAATTAATCAATCGAGTAATCCCAAAACTCCAGGACAATTAAAAAATCATTACGCCCCAAAAAAACCATTATTTGTAGGTGATGTCAAAAAATTAAAGCAAAAACATCATCTAAAAAAAATAGATTTAATTTATTTTGGCCAAGATGAAATCAAATTAGATGATTATACTAATATTTACAATCTTTCTGAAACTAAGGATTTTAAAGAAGCTGCAGTTAATCTTTTTAAATTTTTAAGATTAGCTGATGATAGTGATTCTGAAATAATTATTTGCAGCGAACTACCAGATATTGATTTAGGAAGAGCAATTAACGATAGATTAAAAAGGGCGGCAAGATAAAATAATTATTAAAGCTATTCAATAATTATTTTTTTTGAAGAAGAAGTCTTGTCTGTTTTTATTGTTAAGGTATAAATTCCAGAAACTATTTCATTAAGTAAAAGTAAAGTTTCTGATTGATTACTTTTTTTATGCAAAACCTCTTTTCCTAAAACATCAGTAATAATTGCATCATATTGGTTGGATTGTGGAACAATTAAATTAAGTTGTTTTAAAACTGGATTTGGGAAAAAATTAAAATCTATCGTTTGTAAATTTTCTTTTACAAAAACAGGTGCCGTTCCCGTATACCAGATGGGTGAAGTTACAATCCATTGCCCATCTGCCTGTTTAATTTCTGCAAAATAATAATACTCAATACCTGGTTGAATTGAATAATCTACAAATCCGGAGGTATTACTCTGAATTGAAATATTAACGATATTTGCCCACAAACCACCACTATTTTTATAGCCCTTCCAAATTTTAATTGTGTCTGCTAATTCTCCATCGGGGTCATTATGTAAGACTTGAAAGGTTGGATAAACACTACCTGATAAAATTGATCCCATTATATTTCCGTTCAACGAGAATTCAATTTTCGCATTAGAATCGTCGCTACCATAAAAGTGCATTTGCTGCATTGCAGAAATTAAATTATTGCGCGTAAGCGATGGGGTTATTATAGCCAAACGTCCACCATTACTTCGCCCAAAATTGGTATAATGATTGTCGTGATCGTAACCAATACCGAGATGATAACCTTGATAAAGTAATTTTTTAAAATAAACAAAATAATTACCAATAGAATAATCATTATAACTTTCAAAAGTACTAAATGCAAGGCCACTTCTAAGAGGCATTCCTACAATAGCACTATCATAGCTCGCATTGTAGGGTGCATATGCTAAAGCGCCAGTATAATTTCCATTTGTTGAAAAATCATTAAAATTGGGATGAGCTAAATAAGCAAAAGATCCTGGATTGTTTTTTATTTTTCTAAACAAACCATCGAAGTCACTTTTATCATTATAGATGTCGTAATTATTTCCTGGTTGTCCTACAACATTTGTTTCCCATCCAAGCAGTTGATTAAAACCATAAATTAAAACATGTCCATTATACTCTGAAGAAACGCCAAATTCAATGCCATATAAACTTAAAAAAGTACCTTCTTGATTTGCGGCATTTGCCATATTTAACCCAACTTGATAACGAGGTAATTTAAAGCCCGGATTTCTTAAGGAGGAATAATGATTGTGTTCTGAAATACCTAAAAAATTAAAATTTTGAGATGCCTTAGCATACGTGTAACTGCCATCGGGCCTCCCAATGCCGGAAGTTAAAGAATCTTTATTGCCATCGCTAAAGGCTGTATGAGAGTGAAGATTTCCAAAATAATAATTATAACTCTGAGCATTTATGAAAAGGATTGAAAATAAAAAAATCGAAAAAGTAAAAAATGATTTCATGAGGTTATAAAAAATTAATTTAAAATTAGTTTATTTAAACTCTTGTTTTTTATAAATCAATGCAACGGCATAAGCGTTTACCCCTTCTCCTCTACCAATATATCCTAATTTTTCGTTTGTAGTTGCTTTTATAGAAATTTCGTTTGGAGTAACTTCCATAATAGGTGCTAAAATTTCTTGCATTGCTTTAATATGTGGATTAATTTTTGGGGCCTCTAAACTCAAAGTGGCATCAATATTGCCAACTGCATAATTATTTTTTTTTAATAAGTCTACCACTTCGGCTAATAATAATTTACTATCTGCGCCAAGGTATTTAGGGCTAGTATTTGGGAAGTGAAATCCTATATCTCGCAAATTGGCAGCGCCCAATAGGGCATCGCAAATAGCATGAAGCAGAACATCTGCATCGCTGTGTCCAACGCAGCCTTTATCAAATTCAAATTTAATTCCACCAAGCCAAAGCTCACGTCCTTCTCCTAAAGGATGCACATCAAAACCAAACCCTACACGTATATTCATCATTTTATTATAATTGTATTGCTCTAACACCAGGCAATGTGCCTTGTTCGATATATTCTAGTAAAGCTCCACCACCTGTACTAACATAACTTACTTGATCAGCAAGATGATATTTATTAATTGCTGCAACGCTATCTCCTCCTCCAATTAAAGAATAAGCTCCAAGTTTTGTAGCTGCTACAATATCAAAAGCAGTTTTTTTAGTTCCGTTCTCAAAGCTACTCATTTCAAAAACACCCATTGGTCCATTCCATAAAATGGTTTTTGAATTTTTAATTATTTCGCTAAATAAGTTAGATGTTTTAGGGCCAATGTCTAGGCCCATCCAACCATCGGCAATATTATTAATATCTGCTTCTTTTTTATTTGCATTATTATCAAAGTTATCAGCAATAATTGCATCTACAGGAATACATAAATTAACTTGCATTATTTTTGCTTTTTCAATTAATTTTTTTGCAATTTCTAAACGATCATTTTCACAAAGCGATTTACCTATTTTGCCGCCCATTGCTTTTACGAAAGTAAATGCCATACCCCCACCAATTAAAATATTGTTTGCCTTTGACATTAATTGTTCGATAATTAAAATTTTATCACTCACCTTTGCTCCTCCTACAATTGCTGTAAAAGGGGTTTTAGTTTGATTAATTACTTTATCAATGCTTGCTATCTCGCTTGCCATTAAATAACCAAAACATTTAGAATTTACGTCAAAGTATTTTGCGATAACTTCGGTAGAAGCATGAGCCCGATGAGCCGAACCAAAAGCATCGTTCACATAAATATTTCCATGCTTACTTAATTTTGCCGCGAATTCTTCATCACCTTTTTCTTCTTCTTTGTAAAAACGTAAATTTTCTAATAACAAAACTTCACCATTTTTTAAAGCTGAAGATTTTGAAAAAGCATCTTCGTTAATACAATTATCTGCAAACAAAACTGGAACAGAAAGTTCTTTAGATAATTCAGAAATAATATGTTTAAGTGAATATTTATTTGTTGGTCCCTCTTTAGGGCGACCTAAATGACTCATTAAGACTATGCTTCCACCATCATTTATGATTTTTTTTAAGGTGGCAATAGAAGCTTTAATTCTTGTTGAATCTGTTATTTGAAAACTATCATTTAAAGGGACATTAAAATCAACTCGCACAATGGCACGCTTATTAAAGAAATTAATAGAATCAACCGTTTTCATGAATTAGATTTATACCATGTAAAATTAAACTAATTTTTTTAAACTTTTTTCAAAGGCGATAATGGTATTATCTATATCCTCATAGCTGTGGGCTTCGCTCATAAATCCAACTTCATATCCACTTGGGCCAAGATATACTCCATTTTCTAATAATGCGTGATATAAAATTTTAAAATAGCTCATGCTGTTTGCGTCAATTTCTTCGGCCGCTTTTACAGTTTCGTGTTTGGTAAATGCAATCCAAAAAATAGAACCTAAACTAAATATTTTAAATAAATTAAATGAATTTATTTTATTAATACCATCAACTAAATATTTTGTTTTAGTTTCTAAATCTAAATAAAAATTCGGCTTTAAACATTCTGTTAATTGAGCAATTCCAGCGCTCATTGCCACAGGATTACCACTTAAGGTGCCCGCTTGATAAACATCCCCTTCGGGTGAAATAAAAGACATAATTTCTTTACTAGATCCATAAGCCCCAACAGGAAATCCGCCGCCTATAATTTTTCCATAAGTAATTATATCGGGTTGAATATTATACATTCCTGCTACACCACAAAAACTATATCTAAAACCACTAATAACTTCGTCAAAAATTAATAATGTTTTATTAGTACTACAAATTTCGCGCAGAAACTCTAAAAATTCTTTTCCTTGAATTAGTAAGCCATTATTTGCGGGCAAGGGCTCAATAATAATACAAGCAATTTCATTTTTAAATTTATTAAACGCTTGTATAACTGCTTCTTTGTTATTTAGAGGGACAACAATTGTTTCGTTAACAAAACTATTTGGCACACCTGCGCTACTTGAGTTTCCAAAAGTTACCAGGCCACTTCCGGCTTTTACTAAAAGAGAATCAACATGGCCATGATAACAACCTTCGAACTTTAAAATTTTATCTCGTTTTGTATAGCCTCTTGCTAAACGAATAGCGCTCATCACGGCCTCGGTTCCGCTACTTACAAATCTAATTTTTTGAATATATTTATTAAAAGATAAAATTAACTCAGCCAATTGATTTTCTAATTTTGTGGGGGCACCAAATGAGGTGCCTTTTCTCATAGTAATATCAACTGCATTAATAATTTTATCATTTGCATGTCCTAAAATTAGTGGCCCCCAACTACAGCAATAATCAATAAATTCGTTACCATCTGCATCCCAAATATGAGACCCTTTTCCTTTTTCTATAAACAAAGGACTTCCTCCAACACTTCTGAACGCTCGAACAGGAGAATTAACGCCTCCAGGAAAATAATTTTTTGCTTTTTCGAAAAGCAATTTTGACTGAGTATTAACCATAAAAAATTGGTTAAAATTAGGTAATTATTAATCGTTAAATTCGTTTTGGATTAAATAATTAACCTTTTTTTTGCTAATATTGTATTATAAATTAAAACAATTAAAAATGAAAACTCTAATATTATCTTTTTTGATAACCGCTTCATTTTCTTTTGTCAAAATAGGTGGAGATTTGAATAAGCTGCCCTCAGCCACATTGAAAAAGTTAAATGGTTCTAAAATAAACTCAAACACTTTTAGCAATGATGGAAAACCTATAATTATTAGTTTTTGGGCAACTTGGTGCCATCCTTGTAAAAAAGAATTAGATGCAATTGCCGAAAATTATCCTGAATGGGTAAAAGAAACCGGTGTAAAATTAATTGCAATTTCAATTGACGACGCTAAAACTTCTGGAAAAGTAGTGACCGATGTAAAATTAAAAGGATGGGAATATGAAATTTACATAGATGAAAATCAAGACTTTAAAAGAGCGATGAATGTGAACAACGTACCACATACTTTTATTATTAATGGAAATGGTGAAATTGTTTGGAGTCACAATTCATATTCTGATGGTGATGAAGATGTGCTATATGAAAATATTAAGGCTTTAATTAAAGGCGAAAAATTAAAGCATTAAAATTTATACTGAATTAAAATGGCTTGTAATATCAGAAATGGCTTTGTCTTATTTATAGTTTTTTTATTAATTTCTTTTACTTTTTTTTCTCAAGAAGGCACATCGAATATCACAGAATCCATTCATGGAAATTTTCAAATTGATGGTCAATATTATATAGAAGATTCAACTATCGGCGCACCTAAAGTTCCTGAAAAATTTCTTTCAAATGTGTTTGGCAACATTAACTATATTAAAGGAGATTTTTCTGCTGGCATAAGATATGAAGCCTACAATAATGTTAGACAAGGTTTTGATGCACGATATAAAGGTCAGGGAATAGTTAATAAATTTGCTCGATATAAAACAGATTTACTCGATATTACAATTGGTAATATCTATGAGCAATTTGGGAGCGGATTAATGTTTCGAACTTATTGCGAGCCGGGTTTATTATATGACAATTCTCTCGATGGAATTAGACTTATTTCAAATCCGAAGAAAGGAATCACCTTAAAAGGCTTGGCTGGTAAGCAACGTTATTTTTTTGAAAATGGGCCAGGAATAATTCGTGGATTTGATGGCGAAATTAATGTTAACGAACTTTTTGATTCTCTTTTTGGAAATAAAAAAACAAAAATTATTTTTGGAAGTAGCCTCGTTAGTAAATATCAATCTGATTTAGATCCGAATTTAAATTTGCCTCAAAATGTTGCAACATATGGCGGAAGAATTAATCTTATTAGAGACGCTTTTAATTTCTCAACAGAATATGCTTATAAGATAAACGATCCTTCGGCAGATAATAAATTTTCATATAAATCGGGTGAAGTTATTTTTACTTCCATTTCATATGCTATAAAAGGATTGTCGTTTTTATTACAATTAAAAAGAGTAGACAATATGAGTTTTAGAAGTGATAGAAATGAAGGTCTTCAATCTCTTTTAATTAATTTTCTGCCAGCCACCACAAAACCACACACCTACTCTATGCTAGCCCTTAATCCATATGCCACTCAGCTAAAAGGTGAAATAGGATTAATGGGTGAAATTCAATATAAAATAAAAAAAGGAAGCCTTTTAGGTGGTAAATATGGAACTGAATTAACTTTTAATTTTTCACAGGCAAATGGATTAAATCAAATTCCTGTAAAGGATACTTTAACCGCTATGACTTTTTATAAAACTAATTATAATGATATAGGAGAAGGTTATTATCATGACTTTTATATCGAAATAAATAAAAAGTTTTCTAAAGAGTGGAAGGCTACTTTTGCTTATTCTAACCAGTTTTACAATCGCAACATTATTCAATTTGGAACTGCAAATGAGGGTTATCAAAGTTTAGTATCAAATATTGGGGTTGTTGATATTAGTTATAAATATAAATCTACTGGTTCAATTCGATTAGAATTGCAAGGTTTATTTGCCGACGAACAAGATATGATTACTAATTCGAATTTAGTAGGTAAAGGCAATTGGGCAACCGCATTGTTAGAGTGGACCCCAAACGGAAATTGGTTTGTTGCTATTTTTGATCAATATAATTATGGCAACCCAGAATCTTCATCGCGAATACATTATTATTTAGGAACTTTTGGTTATAATAAAGGTTCTAATAGAATTTCTCTTAGTTATGGTAAACAAAGCGCTGGCATTTTTTGTGTTGGTGGCGTTTGCCGGACAGTGCCTGCATCTAATGGATTAACCATCTCAATTACAAGTAGTTTTTAACTCTTAAAATATATATTAAAACTATAAATATCTAATTATGAAAAAAATAGTCATTCTTATTTTTCTTGGTTTATTACTAGTTAGTTGTGATAAGATTGAAACTCCAAACCAAAAACCACCTGCAGTATATAATTGTATTTCGCCATTAACTCAAATTGTAAAAACCAATACAACTACAAGTAATTTTAGAAAAGTATTACTAGAAGATTACACAGGTCATACTTGTCCGAATTGCCCAAGAGCAGCTGAATCAGCTGAGTTATTATTAAGTAGATATAACGATAGTATTGTAGTTATTGCTAATCATGTAAGCGCTACTTTTGCAGCACCAAAGACATTAACATACAAAGAAGACTTTAGAAATACTACATCAGAAGAATGGGATAAGGTTCAAAATTTCGGGATGTCTAATGCAGGGCTTCCAAAGGGAATGGTAAATCGCCAAAAACCTTTTGCTCAAAATCATAGTGCCTGGGCATCATTAATTCCTATTGCACTTAATAAACCACAAACAGTAAAATTAGATTTAATAAGTTATTACGATATAAATAGTCGTTACCTTACTGTTAAAATTAAAACCACTTTTAAAAAAACATGGATAAACCCAGTAAATTTGATTGTTATTCTTACACAAGATAGTATTATTGGTCAACAAAAAGATGGAGCGCCCCCTTCCGGCTCAATTACCGATCCTAATGATCCTTCAAATCGTTTAAACTATCAATTCGATCATATTGTTGTTGAATCTATAAATGGCACTTGGGGTCAATTGATAAAAAATTCTCCCTTAGAAAATGACACCTTAACAATTCAGAATAGCTGTTATCTATTAAATAAATGTTTTACTTTAGCTAAAGATGTTTGCTTGAATGATAAAAAGGTTAACATTGTTGCTTTCGCATATGATGTTTCAACAAAAGAAATATTGCAGGTCGAAAAATTAAAAATTCGATAATTAGTATTGTTCCTTTTTATTAGGAAAATCTTTGTTCTTTACATCTACAATGTATTGTTTAAATGCAGAATTCATACTCTCATATAAATTCAAATATCTTCGTAAAAAACGTGGATTAAATTCGTTGGTCATTCCTAACATATCGTGAGTCACTAATACTTGGCCATCAACTCCTGAGCCAGCTCCTATTCCAATAACTGGAATTGATATACATTGAGCTACCTTAGTTGCTAAATTGGCTGGGATTTTTTCTAAAACTAAAGCAAAACAACCATATTGCTCTAATAACTTTGCATCTTCTATTAAGCGCTCGGCTTCATCAACCTCTTTTGCTCTAACAGAGTATGTGCCAAATTTATAAATGCTTTGTGGAGTTAAACCTAAATGTCCCATTACGGGAATTCCTGCTGTTAAAATACGTTCGATGCTTTCTTTAACCTCTCTCCCGCCTTCTAATTTAATAGCATGAGCGCCACTTTCTTTCATTATTCGAATGGCAGAACTCAATGCTTCTTTTGAATTTGCTTGATAAGATCCAAAAGGTAAATCAACTACAACTAAAGCCCGACTAGTTGCTCTTACAACACTACCTGCATGATAAATCATTTGATCTAACGTTATTGGCAAAGTTGTTTCATGGCCAGCCATTACATTACTAGCGCTATCTCCAACTAAAACAACATCAACACCAGAACTATCAATAATTTTAGCCATTGTAAAATCATAAGCGGTTAACATCGCAATTTTTTCTCCTCGCTTTTTCATTTCAAGTAGAACGTGCGTTGTTACTTTTTTTATTTCTTTATTATTTGGCATTTTATTTAGTAAAATTATAAAAAAACCCAACCTTTTTAGATTGGGTTAAAAATAAATAAATAA
>CAMCZO010000047.1 GCA_945887955.1 Chitinophaga pinensis
TTTATTTAATTTTATTTTTGAAACTTAACCAATTAAAAAAAATTTATGAAAAAATTAATCCTATTCAGCTTATCAGTTATACTAATAAGTTCATGTTCAATTCAAAAACGCGTTTACCTATCAGGTTATAACATCGATTGGAAATCGAACGCTAAACATGTTGAAAGCAAAAAAATCGCTAGCAATAAATTCAATAACAAAATTACTCCAATAGATGTAAAAACTATTTTAGAGCAAAACAAAAATGAAGTAATTTCAAACACAAACGAACTTGTTTTAACTGCATCTGCAGCTAAACAAATAAATCAAATTAGTACAAAAAGCATTAAATTATTAACTAAAAATACAATTAAAACAAATTTATCTGCACCTGCAGTAAAAGTTTATAATTATAAGGCTGCAAAATATAATTCTAATTTAAAAAATAATTCTTCTACATCTGGTGGAGATTTTGATATTACAACTTTTCTAATTTGTTTCTTTCTTGGAGGTTTAGGTGTTCATAGATTTATGAAAGGAGATATTGGAATGGGAATTTTATATTTACTGACAGGTGGCTTATGCGGGATTGGCTGGCTAATTGATTTGATAAAAATAGCAACCGGAAAATGGTAAATTTTAAAATTGAATACTTTAAAAAAAATAACAAATAGTAAATACAAATTTTATTTCAGCGGGTTGCTTTTAATTCCATTGGTTTTATTAGTTTTACCCGCTGATTTTTTTGATACTGGACGGGCAGCTTGTTTATCAGTAATTTTATTCGGCAAAACTTGTTATGGCTGTGGCATAACCCGTGCTGTGCATCATTTAATTCATTTAGAATTTTTAGAGGCTTACAATTTTAATAAATTAGTTGTTATTGTATTTCCATTAATAAGCTATTTATACTTAAAAGAAATTGTACGTGTTTACCTTAAGATAAAAAAAAACTAATTATTCAATTAGTTTTTTATTTAAACTATACCCTATCCCCTTTTTAGATAGAATAATATTTTTACCAAAAAATTGACGGATATTATAGACATGAACATCTATGGTTCTTTTTAAGGCAATGCTTTCGTCGGCCCAAATTATTTTGGCTAAGTCAACTTTACTAAAATATTTATCTGAATTATTATAAAGTAGTTCAAATAACATAAATTCTTTGCGGGGAAGTTGAAATGGTTTGCCTTGATTGAAGATTAAATAACTTTCAAAATCAATATAAATTCTTTTTTTTGTATCTATCTTAGTGTTAACCTTACGTTTTAATATGTTTTTAATAAACAACTCCATCACTAATGGTTTTTGATGAAAATTAATAAAAAAATCAGCCCCTGAATTAAACGCTAATTCTTGAACAAAATCATCATTATTTTCAGTATAAATGACAACGTATGGATTTGGCTCCTTATTAATTTGTTTAATGTCTTTTAAAATAAATAAAGCATCATTTGGCTTTAAATCCAAATTTATAAAAATAATGTCGGGAGAGTTTTCTTCAAAAAATTCTAAAAATAATTTTTCTTGAACAAAAACATCAGTGTTTTCGTATCTTGTCTTAAGATGATTAATTGTCTTAAAAATTTGATTGATAGAATTATCTACAAAAACTATCGAATGTATACTTAGGTCCGTGTTAATTTTCAACGATCAATTTTTTTAGTTTAAGACTTAGATAATTTAATGTTAATTTATTTTTTAATGTTATTATTATTTATGTTTATAAAGGCGATGAATTTTTATAAAACACAGCAGGTTATTTTTTTGACTTAATAAATAATTTTGTTATCGAGATGTTTAATATTCCAAAAACCTTTTCGTTTTCAGATAACAATGGTTTTGTATTTATTAATGTCCCTAGTTTTAAATCTTTAAAATAAGCGTCAACTTTGATTAACCAAGGTTTAACTATTTTAAGATTTTTTTTATTTATAATAGATTTAAGATTTTGATCATTAGAAATTTCATTTAAAAAATCATTTAAAATAATTTTAATTTTTTTACCACTAAATTCGTATTTAGGTTTAGATTTTGATAAAATAAATTTCATTAATTCGATGTTTAAATGATAGCTTTTTATAAATGCTTCTATAAAAAAACCATTTTCTTTACAAACTTTAATTTGTGATAAAGCGTAAGCTATTTTTCTTTGCGTCATAAATAAAACGCCCGCTTTATACAGCGGGCGTTTAAATTTTAAAATTAAATATTACTTATTTACTATAAGTTTAACAGTTTCTTTACCTTTATTCGTAATTAATGTTACGAAGTAAATCCCGTTATTTAAATCGCTTGTATTGATGGTGAATTTATTTTTACCAACTAATAAAGATTGATTTTGAATAGGACTCATTACCAATTTACCAGTAATATCATAAACCAATACATTTAATGATTCTACATTGTAATTATCAATAATTAAAGTTGTATTATCAGCTGTAGGATTTGGATATAAAGCCAGAGAGCCAATTTTGTTTTTATAATCATTAATAGAAACGTTAGTACAAGTAGTTGTTGTAATAGTTTTCATTATACTTGAAACGCCACCTTCTGGAAAATTAACATTTAAATAAACCGAAAATGTTCCAACTGTTGAAATTGTAAACGAAGGATTTGCTATTGATGTATTCGATATTGTTACACCAGGAGAAGCGCTCCAAGTCAAAGAACAAAATTCAGGACTAATTGATGTAGATGGAACGAAAATAGCTGGCTGACCAATTAATGTAAACTCACCAATACAAAATGAAGAAGGCACAGTTGCATTAATAGTTGTATTAACAGTTGCTGTTACTGGAGTTAAAATTGCATCAGTAAAACTTACGCCAGCAAGTGCAATTGAACCGGCAGATGGACGGTAATCTGGAGTTAAGTAATTGTAGGGTGTAGTTAAAATTCCTGAACTTAATTTTAAGGTGTCGTTAGCATTTGCTATTACAAATGTGTTAGAACCAATAATCCCAAAAGTTCCACTTTCGGTTGCACGCTGAGCGTAACCTGCTAAAATATTATTTTTAAATTTAAGTGATCCATTTAATGCATTAGTTTCCGAAGCCGAGCCATCAATAAATAATCCACGAGTAGGTTGATCAGTAAAAATAGAATTATAAATTCTTAATGCTGAATTTCTACGAATACGAACACGGTCTCTGTGTCCAGAAGCAACAGTTGATGTTGGAGCCCCTCTTAAGGCGCCAATACAGGTTGCGTTTGAAAATATACCCGAAGTTAAAGGTGTTGCTGCAGTCCCACTTGCATTGTTATCTGACTCGAAAAATTCAGAAGTAGAAACTGCTGGATTATCAGCTAATTGTGGATCGCGAACAGCTAAACAAAATTGAACACTGCCACTAAATCCATTATCAGTATCAAAATCATCATCTACATTACGATATGAAACTAAATGCTTTGCATTTACAGTACCTGCAAACCATTCAAACGCATCGTCATTACAATAAGAAACTTGAATATTATCTAACATTGTAGCACGACCAACGGAGCCTAATGTTAAGCCATTAATTTCTTGATTTGGCTGATAAACAATACCACAATATTCTATTCGAACAAATTGCATCGAACCAGAGTTATCATTATCATTAGTTCCACCATGTTCTGTATCTGCAGAAATAGGAAGACCTTCTATATTTCCAATACCACCAGAATTATTGTTAATTGCATTACCTAATAAAATAATTCCACCCCAATCACCCACACCTCTTAATCCTACAGCTTGATCAGTAGTAAAAACTATGGGAGCAGTAGGTGTTCCGTTAGCAATTAATTGTGAGCCTTTAGTAATAATTAAACTTGCAGTAGTATTTTTTTGGCCACGAATAACAACACCAGGTTGAATAGTAAGTACTGAATTATTCTTAACATAAATAGGGGTTGTAATTAAAATGGTTTGCCCAACCGACCAAGTCGTATTTGCTGTAATGTTTGAAGTAACAGTAACTGTTGGCGCAGGATATACATTATTTTGTGGATCCCAAGAAGTCCAATTATTGGTCCACATTGGAGTAGGAGCTGGAGCAAATGCACCGCGATAACATGTTTTGTTAATTTTAAAAGGCATTGGAGCCTGTGCAAATGCAGTATTAAAAAATACTGCAGAAAGTGTTGTAAATAAAATTTTTTTCATTTTTCTTTTTTTAGTTAATAATTTTTACAAATTTATTTTATCAACTTATCTAAAAGGTTAAGTAACGTTTAAATAAAATTTATTTAAACGTTACTTAAATGTTACCAAGTTAAATTTGGTGAAGTAAATTTTTGTTAATCTTAATAAATAAATTACTTGTTAATTATTAGTTTAAGGGTTTCGTTGCCTTTATTTGTAGTTAATATGACAAAGTACATTCCATTATTCAAATCTTTAGTGTTGATTGTGAATTTATTCTCACCAATCAATAAGCTTTGATTTTGAATCGGGCTCATTACTAATTTACCTGTAACATCATAAACGTTCACATTTAATGATTCTAAGTTATAAGTATCAATAATTAAATTAGTATTATCAGATGTAGGATTTGGATAAATTAAAATGTTTAATAAGTTCTCATTATTATTTTCTATGCCTAAACAAATATTAACCGATAAATTACTTGTAGCAAAAGATTGTGATTTACATCCTGAAGAGCTTGTACCTGATACAGTATAAGAACTGGTGGCAGTTGGACTAACAACGGCATTTCCACCTTGTATTGTATATGTATTAGCTCCAGTTGGATTAATGGTGAATGATTCACCTGAACAAATAACTCCACTGTTTACCGTAATTGTTGGATTAGGATTAACAGTTAATGTTAAATTAGTAGCTGGACCACTGCAACCTAAAAGTGTAGCGTAAACTGAATATATACCGGTCATTGTAGTTGTAGAATTAGGAATAATTGGATTTTGTGTTGAGCTGTTAAAATTAGGGCCAGTCCAGTTAAACGTAGTTGAAGGGCTTGATGAAGCAAATAAAGAAATAGCTTGCCCAACGCATAAGCTGTTAGCCGAGGCACTTGCAGTTGGAGCCGAAGGTGCATTTGGATTAATAATGCTATATGGGCCAAAAGAATTTACACAACCGTTAGAATTACTTGCAATTAATAAATAAGAACCAGCTGGCTGATTATTTAAATTAACAGAATTACCTACAATGTTTGCTCCACTTGTCCAAGTATAAGTATTAACCCCTGGTATTACAATGCCTGTAATTGCTCCAGTTGATCCCTGGCATGCACTCAAAAGTATTGAGGGTGTTGATGTTATTGCTGGCAAAGCATTTACCGTTAAGTTACTAGTTGCAAATGTTTGTGAGCGACATCCTGTTACGGTATTTGTTCCAATTACTGTATAAGAAGAATTGCTTGATGGAGACACCACCGCGTTACCCCCTTGTATGGTATAGGTATTTGCTCCACTTGGATTAATTGTAAAGGTTTGTCCTACACAAATTACCCCACTGTTTACCGTAATAGTTGGATTTGGATTAACAACTAAACTACTTGTTACGTTTGACGAACATCCCGTTATTGTATTTGTTCCTATAACGGTGTATGTAGCATTTATAGATGGGCTCACAATTGCGTTTCCACCTTGAATAGTAAATGTATTTATTCCAATTGGATTAATTGTAAATGACTGGCCTACACAAATAGTTCCACTATTAACTGTTAACATTGGCATTGGATTATTTGTAGCTGTTAATGAGGTTAAAATAGCATCAGTATAACTTGCACCAGCAAGTGCAATTGAACCGGCAGATGGACGGTAATCTGGAGCATTATAATTATAGGGTGTAGTTAATATGCCTGAACTAGATAATAAAGTATCGTTTGCATTTGCAATTACAAATGTATTAGAAACAATAATTCCAAAAGCGCCACTTTCGGTTGCACGCTGAGCGTAACCTGCTAAAATATTATTTTTAAATTTAAGTGATCCATTTAATGCATTAGTTTCCGAAGCCGAGCCATCAATAAATAATCCACGAGTTGTTTGATCAGTAAAAATAGAATTATAAATTTTTAATGCTGAATTTCTACGTATACGAACGCGATTTCTATGACCAGAAGCAATTAAAGTTGAAGTTGGAGCCCCTCTCAAGGCACCAATACAAGTAGCATTTGAAAATAAACCAGATGTTAAAGGTGTTGCTGCAGAACCGGTTGCATTGTTATCTGATTCGAAAAATTCAGATGTAGAAACTGCTGGATTATCAGCTAATTGTGGATCGCGAACAGCTAAACAAAATTGAACACTGCCACTAAATCCATTATCGGTATCAAAATCATCATCTACATTACGATATGAAACTAAATGCTTTGCATTTACAGTACCTGCAAACCATTCAAACGCATCGTCATTACAATAAGAAACTTGAATATTATCTAACATTGTAGAACGACCAACGGAGCCTAATGTTAAGCCATTAATTTCTTGATTTGGCTGATAAACAACACCACAATATTCTATTCGAACAAATTGCATCGAACCAGAGTTATCATTATCATTAGTTCCACCATGTTCTGTATCTGCAGAAATAGGAAGACCTTCTATATTTCCAATACCACCAGAATTATTATTAATCGCATTTCCTAATAAAATAATTCCACCCCAATCACCCACACCTCTTAATCCTACAGCTTGATCAGTAGTAAAAACTATGGGAGCAGTAGGTGTACCATTAGCAATTAATTGTGAGCCTTTTGTAATAATTAAACTTGCAGTGGTATTTTTTTGACCACGAATAACAACACCAGGTTGAATAGTAAGTACTGAATTATTCTTAACAAAAATAGGAGTTGTAATTAAAATAGTTTGCCCAACTGACCAAGTTGTATTTGCTAAAATGTTTGAACTAACAGTAACTGTTGGCGCAGGATATACATTATTTTGTGGATCCCAAGAAGTCCAATTATTGGTCCACATTGGAGTAGGAGCTGGAGCAAATGCCCCGCGATAACATGTTTGAGTAAAAAATGGTGCTTGAGCGAATGCGGTATTAATAAATACAGCAAAAAGTGATGTTAATAAAAGTTTTTTCATTTTTTTAAGTTTAAAATTTTATCAAATTTAAGTTGATGACTTATTTTAAACGTTAAATAATAAACAAATAAAATTTATAAAATCTTTATTCAAATATTACTAAGGTTAAAACTTGTAACTAATAACAAAAGAATAAGAGCTCCCAAAATTTCTTACAAAATTTACGTAATCTACTTTTGAATCAAAGAAGTCGTTTGCTCTATTAGTACCCTTGTAGTAATAAATTAAATCTTGGTGTAATAAATCTCTAATGTTAAATCTTATCTCTAATTTATTTTTATAAAAAGATTTAGTAAACTGTAAATCAATAATAGATCTAGGATTTTCCCATCTGTTAGGAATAATATTACTTCCAACAATATATAAGCGGTGACCAACTCTATTTAGCATAATTGTAGAGCTAAAATTATTTTTATTATCAACATATGAAATGCCTGCATTAATGATATATGGAGCTTGACCTTGCATTTGTCTTGTATCTGGCACGCCATTATCAATTCCTTTTACATTTACTTCAGAATTAATTAAAGATAAATTAGAAAATAAGTTTAAATTATTTAAAAATTTAATCGAATCCTTTTTTAAAATAGACCCTACATTAATTCTATATTCCATTTCGGCCCCGAAAACCTTTGCAAAGTTTGCATTTTTATAATAAACTTGAATTGCATTTCCTGCTAGCATATATCTTTCAATTGGCTTATCAAAGTATTTATAAAAACCAGATGTTGTAAATAGTTGCCCTCGTCCTGGATAAACTTCAAAACGCACATCGTAATTATTAATTTCTGAACGAACTAAATTTGGATTTCCTGCATTTGATAAACGTGTTTCAGGGTCATACCAATTGGCGCCGGCTAACTCTCTAAATTCAGGTCTATTCAAAGTTTTATAGTATGCTAATCTTATCGCTAGTTTATCGTTAATATTGTATATTGTATTAACAGAAGGAAGCACATCAGCAATTGTGTTTTGTACATATATTGAATCGAAAGTAACGTAATTTACAGTTAATTTTTGTGTGTAGTTTTCGTATCTTAATCCGGTTATTATTCTAAGTTTTTCAGATAATTTAATTTCTCCCATTGAATAGGCTGCAAAAAGTTTTGAAGTAGCAGCGTAATTATCATCTGTTTTTGTGTCTTCAATAGCTTTAAAGCCGCCTTTTCCATTAGATAAGACGCCCATATTTTCAGGAAGAAATATTGAATCTTCTTTAACATACATTAAATCATTATCAAAAATAACAGATTGACCTTGAAACGAAGAATTATATTGTGATAAACCAAAGCGTCTCAAATTATATTGCCTTGTTCTGAATTGGTAAAAGGCTCCTACTTTAACATCAATTTTTAAATTTTCATTTATTTTAAATAAACGAGAAGCATCTACTTTAGAACTAGCTAAATTTTCGTCTAATCTTGAATATACTCTAAACCCTGCATAATCTGGGCCAGTTGATGATGAATTAGCAACATTGGCCCCATAAACAGTATCTTTTAAATTAGGTTCATCATTTAAATTTGTGAGTTTACTATAGGCTGTAAATCTTAAATTTGGCACTGTTCTTTTTACAGAACTAAGGCCTGTATTAAATTGTATTTTAATTTTTTGTTTTGGAATAAAATGATCTGAATTGAGTTGAGAAGATATTATTTGATTAGCAGAAAAAAAGCGTGAATTAATTCTTTCCAATCTAACATTTTGTTCGTTGTAATTATTAGTCCCATTAGACGTAATAAATTTATTATCAGCAGAGCCACTTACTAAATTTTTTAGACTAATAGAATTATTTTCATTTAATTTAATAGCAATATTTAAAAGCGATCCGGTTGAAGATTGTGTTTGATTAACTTGGTTTATATATTCTTGGTCTATTGGTTTTTTTACTTTATTCTCTCCACTAATGCTTAATTCTTCATATTCGGTACGTTTTATATTATATAAATTTTGAACATTGTAATAGCCTAAGCTAAAAATTAATCCTATAAAATCTTTTTCTTTGCGTTTAAAATTATATCCCAATGCAAATTGAGCACTTGTATTAGGTGCGAATTTAGATTGACTATACGCCCAATCATTCTTAAAAAGTTTTGCAACCCTAGCCTGTTCTGGAGTAGGAGACCAAGAGCTTTTATCTTTAAGATCTGGCACATCTTTTGATAAATCTCTTGAACCATCATCAAATCCGATAATGTCGTATTTTCCTCCCTCGTAAATTGTTTTTGTTTTGCCTGTTGTTATGGTATTATATCCAGCGCCTGCGCTAAAAGAAACAAAGTTTTTTTCGGGAATACTTTTTGTATTAACCTGAACTATACCTCCTGCAAACTCAGATGGCATATCTGGAGTGGCCGTTTTAATTACGATAATATTATCTAGCATATTAGCCGGAAACAAATCAAAAGCAAAGGCTTTTCTGTCGGGCTCGGTGCTTGGTAATGGAGAATTATTTAGATATGAAGCATTATAGCGTTCGTTTAATCCTCTAATGATTACAAACTTATCGTCTTGAATAGTTACACCGCTAACTCTTTTTAACACATCGCTACTATTTCTATCTGGTGTTTTTTTGATGGTTTCTGCACTAATACCATCGCTAACGCTTGCGTTATTTTTTTGTTGCAACACTAAGGCTGTATTATTTTCTTTGTTTAATGTAACAACCACTTCAATTTCTTGTAAATCGTTATTTGTAGAAGCTTCTAACAATACATTAATATCAACCGGCTCGTTAGCATTAATTAAAATATCGGTAATCTTTTTTGTAGAATATGAAATATAGCTAATCACAACGTTAACTTTCCCAATTGGCACATTGTTCAAAACAAATTTTCCGTCAAAATCAACAGATGAACCTTTGGTTGTCCCTTCTATTAAAACTGTTGCTCCAGGCAAAGTTTCTCCTGTTTTTGCATCTAATACTGTACCAGAAAGCCTACCCGTTTGTGCTTTTATAAAGCTTCCAATTATCAATAGCAATAATATTAAATGTAATCGCATCTGTTTATATTTTAATTGCAAATCAAACAAACTATAATTACTAGTATTTAAATTTTATGTTATCAAAACTTTAATAAAATCATCATTTTTAGTAAATAACTTAATAATAAGTTAACTTTAGTACTAAGTTTGTTTACATACCTTTGTTTTATAAATTTGATTATGAGCAACTCTGTTTTTAAAATACTTTTGGTAGATGATGAGCCAGATATTGTTGAGTTTTTAGGATATAATTTAAAAAAAGAGGGTTACGAAATATTAACTGCAAATAATGGCAAGGATGCTGTTGAAATTGCAAAAAAAGAATTACCTCATTTAATTGTCTTAGATGTGATGATGCCCGACATGGATGGCATTGAAACTTGTAGAGAAATTAGAGAACAAAAAGGCCTTCAAGAAGTTTTGATCGCATTTTTAACTGCTCGAAACGAAGATTACACTCAAATAGCAGGCTTTGAAGTGGGAGCAGATGATTATATTACAAAGCCAATTAAGCCAAGAGTATTTATAAGCAGAATAAAAGCTTTATTAAGAAGATTACAAGCCGCCAATATCATCGACTCAAATATGAGTTACGGTGATTTAAGAATAGATAAGGAGAAACATTCAGTTTACAAAGGTGATATAGAGTTATCATTACCTAAAAAAGAATTTAAATTGTTTTCATTATTGTGCAGTAAACCTGGTAAAGTGTTTACCCGAGAATTTATTTTAGATCAAGTTTGGGGCGGCGATGTAGTTGTTGGCGACAGAACCATTGATGTTCACATTCGTAAATTAAGAGAAAAACTTGGAGACGAATATTTTAAAACCGTAAAAGGCGTTGGATATAAATTTGAATTTTAATTATTATTAAAAAACAAAAAAACAACGTATTTTTAATAATCTAAAATAAAATTTCAATATAAATTGAAGATTTTTTTATTAACTATACTTTTTCTTCTTTTAGAATTGAAGCCATAGTTTTTCCTATATCTGCAGGGCTTTCGCAAACAATAATACCGCATTCACTCATAATTTGCATTTTTGCCTGAGCGGTATCTTCTGCTCCACCAACTATTGCACCTGCATGTCCGATAGTTCTTCCTTTTGGAGCAGAGATTATCTCATTATTATAAATTTATTTTACTGACAATTCTCATTTATTTTATCAAAAGCATAATTATTTCCTAATTCTCCCGATTTACTCCAATCAATACAAGCACTATTTTTTTGGCCTAACTTGTACTTTGTATTTCCCCTGTTAAAATAAGCCTCTTGATAATTAAAATCAATTTCTATAGCTTTATTGAAATCTAAAATAGCAGTCTTATAATCTCCTAATTCGAACCTAGAGTTTCCAGAATTAAAAAAAGCTAATGAATATAAAGGGTTTATTTGAACTGCTTTATAAAAATCAGAGATAGATCCTCTATAATCAGCTAACTGAAACTTTGCTAAACCTCTATTATTATATGCATCGGCAAAATCAGGATTTAATTTTAGTGCTTTATTGTAATCAGAAATAGCTGTAAGATAATCTTGTAAAATATATCTTGAAATACCAATATTATTATAAGCTAATGGTTGTTCAGCGTTTATTTGTAATGATTTAAAATAATAATCTATAGAATTTTGATACTCATTAGCTTGAAAAGAAGAATACGCTTTTTCAAAAAATTCTATAGCATCTAATGTGTTAATTTTCTGATTAAATAACTCTTTAATTTGATTTTTTTCTACTTCTAAATTACCGTTAGTTTTTATTATTAAAAACTCCTTTTTTAATCTTGCTATTTCTTCATTCGCCTCTTTATTTTTTTCTTGTAGATCTTCTAATTCTTTAGTTTTATTTTTATCTTTTATTAAATCAAATAACTTCCGCTTTAAATCATTATTATCAACTATGATTTCAGCTTTTATGTAATAGGATTCACCAGTCCATTTTTCTTCAATTATTTTAATACTTGTTATTCCTGCAGCCAAAGTTATTATTTTAGATTTAGTTAATTGAGTAAAAGTTAATTCACCATTAATGTTTTTTTGCTCAATTTTATTTTCAAATTCACTTTGAAGATATGTGCCAATCTCTTCTAACAATGATGTCTTTACTTCCTGTAAAGCAAGTGTTCTAGAGGTTAATTTACTATCTGCTTCACCTGCATTATAAGTATAATCTCTAATAAACGTTTTTGTTTGAGAATAAAAACAAATTGAAATTAATAAGAGAAATAAAATTAGTATGTTTTTCACCGAATTAATATATAATATAATTAATACTCTGTAATTTTAATAAATTGATTAATTCGATTAATTCTAAGTTAAAAACTTAAAATAAAAATATTTAAATTTTATAAAACTAAAAATTATTTGATTCTATTAGCTTGGATAATTATATTACCATCAGACTCTTTATATTTAATAAAATTAGAAGTTGCTGACAAAAAATAATGTTTTTTATGAATTTGTTTTTCTTCAAATCTTTTCTCTGGGTTAAAAGTAATAACGTACCAAAAATTTTTAAGCAATTTCTCTGACTTAACTATTGTATTAAAATTCAAAGTTAAAATTCCATCTTCATCTATAAACCAATTCCCATTTTTTAAAGTTTCCTTTGGATTAGCTAATGAGGGCGGCTTTGTTTCGGAATATTTGCCATTTTCATTAAATATAATTGTAGATCCCAGATCACTTACCCAAGTTCCATATAAATCTTTTCGATATTTAATAATAGAAGAATTCGTTAACCTACCAATATCAATAATAGATTCTGTTTTTTTAATTTCCTTAGTACTTTTTATCCCAAATGGAGTATTAGAGCATGCTCTAAACATATTATCTTGAAATTTATTTACTTCAATAACTATTTGTGATTTATAATCTTCTTCTTTAAAAGTTTGGATGGTGTTTTTTAATACACAAGCACAAATTTCAGGGAAATCATCGATATTGAATCTTTCGGAATAATGTTTTTCTGCAAAAAAAAGACAATTAGTATAAACATTATTTTTTTCTACGACAGACCAACCATTGTTAGTTTGAGAATTTAAAAATAGTTGAAAAAAAGTAAAAAGAACAAATAGATTTTTCATAGTTTAAAATACAACAAAGTGATTATTTTTTTTTAATTATTATTATACTTTTTCTTCTTTTAGAATTGAAGCCATTGTTTTTCCTATATCTGCAGGGCTTTCGCAAACAATAATACCGCATTCACTCATAATTTGCATTTTTGCCTGAGCTGTATCTTCTGCTCCACCAACTATAGCACCTGCATGACCCATAGTTCTTCCTTTTGGAGCAGTTTGTCCAGCAATAAATCCTACAACGGGTTTTTTATTTCCGTTTGTTTTAATCCAACGTGCCGCTTCAGCTTCATAATTCCCGCCAATTTCTCCAATCATAACGATAGCGTCTGTATCAGGGTCGTTCATTAATAATTCAACAGCATCTTTTGTGGGCGTACCAATAATAGGATCTCCACCAATTCCGATTGCAGTTGAAACTCCTAAGCCGGCTTTCACAATTTGATCGGCTGCTTCATAAGTTAAAGTACCACTTTTCGAAACGATTCCTATTTTACCTTTTTTAAATACAAAACCCGGCATAATCCCAACTTTAGCTTCACCAGCAGAAATTACACCAGGACAATTTGGTCCAATCAAACGGCAATTTTTATCTTTCAAATATTCCTTAACAGTAATCATATCTTTTACTGGGATGCCTTCAGTTATACAAACTATCACTTTAATTCCTGCGTCAGCAGCCTCCATAATAGCATCTGCCGCAAAAGAAGCAGGTACAAAAATAATAGAAACATCAGCGGCAGCTTTTTGAACAGCTTCAGTCACAGTATTAAATACTGGCCTTTCTAAATGCATGGAACCACCTTTACCTGGTGTAACACCTCCAACTATATTTGTGCCATATTCTATCATTTGCGTGGCATGAAAAGTTCCTTCTCCTCCTGTAAAACCTTGAACTATTACTTTTGAATTTTTATTTACTAATACTGACATTTTGTGTTTTATTGAATCACGAATATACTTAAAATTTAAACTTTTACAAAACATAATTAAACAAAAAATCAGAATTAAATAATAATTATATGCGATAAAAGATATATATTAAGACTCATAATTTATGGATACATTTATTGAAATATATACAGATGGTGCTGCAAAAGGCAACCCAGGACCTGGTGGCTATGGAATCGTTTTAAAGTATAAAAATTTTCGTAAAGAGATTAGTGGTGGTTTTAATTATACAACAAATAATCGGATGGAACTAATGGCAGTAATTATTGGTTTAGAAAGCATTACTCAAAAAGATTTATTGGTTAAAATTTATTCTGATAGCAAATATGTAATAGATTCCATCAATTTAAAATGGGTTTTTAGATGGCAAAAAAATGGATTTAAAAATAAAGCCAATCCCGATTTATGGCAGCGCTTATTAAAATGTTACAATATAAAAAAACACGAATTAATATGGGTAAAAGGTCACGCAGATAATATTGAGAATAACAGATGTGATGAATTAGCAGTTCAAATTTCAAAAAATAATAACCTTCCAATCGATGAAGGATATGTTTTTTTAAAAGTTTAACGACTTCTTAAATCATAATAAATTAAACCTTGCTTCCAAAAATCTATTGCATTTTGCCAAATTAGTTTATAAAAAAAAGAGCGATCTAAAACATAATCATTATTACTATAAGGATTATCAGTTTTATTAAAAATAAAACGCAAAGCTTCAGGATTAGATGCATTACCGTAAACCCAAATTTCGTCTTTTTTATTTTTATAAATTGCTGAAGGTTGGCCAAAAACAATATGAATCATCCCTCTATCTGTTTTCCAACCTTGAGTGTAACTTGTATAATATTTATTAGCCTCATATACTCTTCCGTAATAAAGTTTAATTAGTTCTCGAGCTCTTTCATTACTTCCACCAATAGATAACCAAAAATTATCAATTGCTTCTTTTTTTTCAATTGAATTTTTACATTTATCAAATTCTTCTTTATTCATGATATAACTTGTACAGTTAATCATTTCTTCAGTATTAATTATTCCAGGAAAAGTTTGGTTGTAACAATATAAACTCAATCCTTCATTATTATCTTGATTAAATTTTACTTGTAAAAACCCACAACTAGGCATAATTAATTGGACTTCTGAAGAATCTAATGATCTTTGAAAGGAAGTATCCGGCTTATATTTTAATACATCAGCCTCTTTTATTGAAAATGGAGGGATGGCCTGCTCAAAATCTTTATTAAAACAATCAACGTATATTCTATTAATCGTGTGGTTAAAAAATTTGATATTAATTGTATCGAATGGTAAAAGATTCGGTTTATATATAATTTGATGATTCTTAATTAACAAAAAATTCTGTTTGCTATAAGGACTAATTCTATCAATTGGTAAAAAGAACTGATATTTATTTTTTTTATTGGCATCAATTACCTCTAATTGTAAATTATAATTTTGATTAAGATGTGTTTTAACTTTAAAATTGTAATAAATTGTTTTGCCTGAAGCCAATCCTTCATTAGCCCGATTAATCATAAAATAAGAACCTTGTTCTATTTGATTTTTGCTATTAAACTCATAAAATAATTTATAGTTAATATTTAGTTCTGCGTAAAATGCCAACCCAGTATCGGTTCGTTTGTATAATAAATTATCTTTATTTATCTCGAGAAAAATATTTGTTATTGAATCATTTAAATGATAAGCGATTGGATTAACCTCAATCACGTCATTTTTATTGTTTTGGGTAATGATAGAAGATTGACTAAAGTTTTCATCCTGTATTTTACAAGAAATAAAAAAACCGATAAAAAAAATATAGCTTACATATATCAATTTATTTCTCATTGATTAAATTTAATAATAAAACTTATATTTGCTTAAGTTGAATATAAAATCAAATATCTTAAAAATAATAGGAATAATTACGGTTATTCTATTAAGCTTTTTATTTTTTAAAATATTGATTTATATTACTATTTCTTTTGTAGTATTTTTAATTGGTTATCCTCTCAAACAAAAATTAAATATTATTCGCTTTTTTGGAAAAAACCTACCGAACAGTATTTCTTCTTTTATAACTCTTTGCTTAATATTTAGTGTATTTCTTGGTGTATTTTTTTTAATAATCCCTCCACTAATAAAAGAAATTACTTTTTTATCAGAATTAAAATTTTATGACGTTTTAAATAATCTTTTAAATCAATTTCCTAATTTAAAACAAGTATTTTTAAAAGTAGGTAGTGAAGAAGATCTAAAAAATAGTTTATCACTTAAATTAACTCAATTACTTAATACATCAAATATTGAAGATGTTTTTAAAAACATATTCAAATATTTTGGTTCTTTTTTAGGTGGGGCTTTATGCACTTTATTTATTAGTTTTTTTTTATTAAAAGATATAGAACTAATTAAAGAGAATTTATTAGCTATTTTTCCAACTAAAAATGAAAAATCTATTCGCGAAATTTTAAAATTAAGTAAAAAAATGCTTAGCAATTACTTTATTAGTTTGATAATAGATATGTTTATTGTTGGGGGGACAATAATGATTTTTTTGACTCTATTTGGAATAAAAAATGCATTATTAATTGCATTTTGTGCTGGAATTTTGAATATCATTCCTTATATCGGTTCAATAATTACCATGATTATTGCAGTTTGTTTAGGAGTTAGCAACTGTATTAGTATTGGTAGTTACGAATCTATTGGACCAACAATCCAAACTATATTTTTTACATTATTAAGTATAAATTTGATTGATGCTTTAGTTCTTCAGCCCTATCTGTTTTCTAATTCTGTAAAAGCTCACCCATTAGAAATTTTTATTGTTACTTTATTGGCTGGAACACTTGGAGGTATCTTTGGAATGGTTGTGGCACTTCCATTATATACCATTATTAGAATTATTGCCAAACAGTTTTTCACGAATTTTAAATTTTTAAAAAAAATATCTGATTCCATCACAAATTAAATATGGAAACCACCCTACACTTTTTAAAAAAATTAAAAATTAATAATAATAGAGAATGGTTTGATTCTAATAAAACCGAATACCTCGCTTCGAAGGAAATATTTGAAGAATTTGTGTCAGAACTCATAAAAGGAATAAATAAATTTGATAAAAAAGTATCTATAGATTTAAAACCAAAAGATTGTACTTTTAGAATCTATAAAGACGTTCGTTTTTCAAAGGACAAAACACCCTACAAAAATAATATGAGTGCCAGCATTAACCCGGGAGGAAAAAAATCAAATATTCCAGGATACTACTTTCATTTAGAACCCGAAGCCTGTTTTTTAGCGGGTGGCGTTTATATGCCAATGCCAGATGACCTAAAAGCTATTAGACAAGAAATTGATTATAATCCGCTCCCTCTAATAAATATTTTAAAATCGGCAAGCTTTAAAAAAGAATTTAATGGCTTAGATGAAGAAGATAAATTAAAAAATCCACCTAAAGGATTTAATAAAGATCATGCCCATTCTGAAATTTTAAAAAACAAACATTTTATTGTTAGCCGGAAATTTGAAAATAAAGTAATTCTAAAAAAAGAGGGTTTATCTAAAACTTTAGACTCATTTAAAGCTATGTATCCATTTTTAGATTACTTAAGAAAAGCTATTGGATAAAATAAATAATAAAACTATTTAATAGCTTTTAAACTTAAGTCTAAACTTTTTATATGATGCGTTAAGCATCCAACGGAAATAAAATCAACTCCGCATCTTGCATATAAATTAATGTTTTTTTCAGAAATGCCTCCAGAAGATTCAACTTCATATAAACTATTAATTAATTTTACAGCCTGTTTAGTCTGTTTGGGAGAAAAATTATCTAACATAATTCGCTGAATACCCCCATGAGTTATTATTTTTTTTACATCGTCTATTGTTCTGGCCTCAATTTCAATATCTAATTTTTTTTTATTTTTTTTGAGATACTTTTTTGCATTGTCAATAGCTTGATTAATACCGCCAGCAAAATCGATATGATTATCCTTAATCAGAATTTTATCAAATAAACCAAATCTATGATTGATGCCTCCACCAATCATCACAGCCCACTTCTCAAAAAATCTAAATCCTGGAGTGGTTTTGCGTGTATCAAGTAAGAGTGCTTTTGATCCTTTACATAAATTTTTAAAAAAAAATGTTTTTGTTGCAATTCCACTCATGCGTTGCATAATATTTAAAATTAATCTTTCTGCTGTAAGTAATTTTTGAATATTTCCTTCAACGATAAAAACAACATCTCCTTTCCTAACTTTCTCGCCATCATGAATAAATATTGTTACTTTTATTTTTTTATCGATTAATTTAAAGATTTTTTGTGCTGCAAATACACCTGCTATAATTCCATTTTCTTTTGCTAAAAGCTGCATCTTGCCTTTTTTGGTTTTTGGAATAATAGAAAGTGAAGTGTGGTCGCCATCCCCAATATCTTCCTTTAGTGCCTCTATAACGAAATATTTGAAATTAAAAATAGATTGGTACTGTTTAATAAAATCTATCATTATATTTTTATACTAGGGTTAAGAATAATAATAATTTTCTCCATAGAAATAATCATTAATTTTATATTTATTTACAAATTTAATACTTTTCTTCATTTTAAAATCATGAAAATTTTACTACTTCAAATAGACAAAACACAAAACAGTTATTTGAGCGAAGGAATAGAAATATATACTAAACGGTTAATAAACTATTCGAGCTTTGATATAAATACAATTCAAATATCAAAAAATATAAGGAAGCGAAGCGTTCTAGAGCAAAAATTAGAAGAGACAAAACTTATACTTCAACAAATACAAAATGATGATTTTTTAATTTTACTTGACGAAAATGGAAAAGAATTGAATTCAATTGAATTTTCTGATTTTATTTTAAAACAACAAAATAGATCGACTAAACGAATAATTTTTATAATTGGTGGACCTTTTGGCTTTGATACTAAACTTTACGATCGCGCAAATTATACATTATCCCTATCAAAAATGACGTTTTCGCATCAAATGATAAGACTGTTTTTTGTAGAACAATTATACAGGGCTTTTACAATTCTGAAAGGGGAGAAATACCACCACGAGTAATTATTTATTAATCAAAAAACATCCAAGTAATTCCAAATCTGAATGCTCTATCCGTTTGAAAATAGCCTTTAACAAATGAATAATTATTTCCTACTGATCCCTGTAAAACATTTTCAACTTTAAAGAAAAAAGAAACTGGATGAATTCTAGCATTTAAATAGAGGTCTAAAAATGGATAAAATTGTGTTTTAAAAGATTCATTTTGTAAATAGAATACTTGAATAGAGGGCATATATCCATAAGCTGAAAAAGATTGATATGATTGTAATTGAGATCCGAATTGAAGCATCAAATTATTATGAAAAAAAGCACTAGAATAAAATAAATTTAGCGTACTAATATTTTCAGGCATGCGGATATATTCTTGTTCGGTAGACTTTTGATAAACATGATTAATTACTATTCCTATATGTCGAAAAAAGAGTTTAGAAAAAGTTATAGAGAAACCTATGTTTTGAATTTGGTGATGATATTGTTGAGGTTTTGCTAAACTATCAAAGTATAAAAAATGATTAAAAGATTTATAAAAAAAATTGCCATTAATCAGCTTTCCACCTTCAATTCCAATTAGAGCTTGAAATTGTTGTTGTGATTTAAACTTATTATTTTGCCACACAAAATGATTGCTTATCCAATTGTTATAAATATAATCTGGATTACGATTTTCGTAAAGGGCATTAAAAAATAATTTTTGCTTGTTTTTAGTATTTATAATTAGTTCAGAATTTTGTTCGACTTTATAATTACCCATATTTGGACCAGAAAAAATATAATCAATATTGGCGTAGGTTTTATAGGATGAAAATATTTTCTGGACAGTATCATTTTTAAATTTTTTATTTAAAATAGAAACTTCGCCCCGAATAAAATGATTTATAAAAACACTATCTTTATTTTGCCATATTTGGTTAAATTCATTTCGATATCCAAATGAAATATTTTTAGTTTTTGATTCATTTTCAAAAACATATAAAACATCATTAATCCATTGTTTCACATTTGAACTATCAGAGGTCTTGTTACTGTCTAAATTAAAAAAATTATAATATTTATCTTCTTTTATATATCTATCTTTATATTTATAATTACTTGATACCCTTTTTGATTTTAGTTGCAAATAATGATTATTGCCATAAATTGAATCTTTTGTTTTATTTATTCGAAACCAAGGGTTAAACATAAACTGAGTTTCTTGATTATTTCGAGTAGCATCAGATAATTTTACTGTCATTAGTTTTTTATCTATAAGAATAGTCGAATCATTTAGTGTTTCGTTGCTAATACCTCCATTTTCTTGGTTTTTATTTGAATTATTTAATATGAAGCCATAAAATCCGAATCGTTCGTTAAGAGAAGTAAAATTAGTAGTAAAGAAAATATTATTTACATAGGATTGTTGTTTTAAATAAAAACCCTGTGAACTGTATCGATTAAATTTTAGACCTACATTTAATCTATTTTTAAAAGTTTGCGCAAAAAGTAATTTAAAGATTTGTAACTCTTTAGAACCTGCAATTCCTGTTAAACTTGCATAAGGGCCATTTGTTTTGTAATATGTAATTTGATCTTGATTAAACTGATCGTTTGAATAAGCTTGTTGAAATAAATTAAACCCAATTTCATTAGTACCATAATTAATTAAATAATTTGGAGAAGGTAATCCAATATTACCCATAAAATTACGTGGAGAAAAATTACTTAATTTTATTAAAGTAGTATCTGGGTAATATTCAGAAAAATGAGTAAGTAAATTATTTTTTTCTTTTTTTCCTTTTAGATAATCTGTTTATTTAGAAAAAAATACTTGTGCAAAAGAACTATTCGAATAATTTATAATTAAAAAAATAACGTGAAAAAAAATATACCTTTTGGGCAAAAATATTTTTTTTACTAAATCGAACATTCTAAAATAATTATAAAAAGTAAAACTAATAAAATTACATTTAATGTGATATAAATAAAGTTAAATAAAAAAACTCGGATTAAATTACGCTATATAAATACTATCAAATATTATTTAATGCCTGGATTGCCAGCTCATAATTGGGCTGAATTTTTAAACACATATTATAATCTGCTTTTGCACTTTCTTTTTGTTTTAATAAAGAATAAGCATATCCCCTCGCAAAATAAGCTTCTATGTAGCTTGGGTTTACTTCGATAGCTTTAGATAAAAACTCTATCGCTATTTGATTTTCTTTTTTAAATTCGAGATAAATAGCCCCTAAATTGTAGTAACAATTTTGGCAATTATTATCTAATTTTATGCAATTTTTATATTCTGATATAGCCTCATCAATTTTTCCTAAATCTTGTAATAATTTTGCGCGCGCATATTTTACAGTTTGATTGGTAGGGTTTAGTTTTATTACATTATTATAATAATCAAATGCAATAGGGTTTTTTCTTGATGCATAGATTACACCTAAATCATAAAATGCATCTTCAAATTTATTATCTTGTTCAATAGCTGTTTCCAAACTTGATATTGCTTTAGAGGTGTCGCCGCTTTCTCTATAAATAGATCCTTTTAGAAAATATGCTTTCGCTAAATTCTCATCTATTCTTAATGCTTTATTAACATACTCTATTCCTTTTTGATATTTCTGAACAAAAAAATATAATTCAGCTAATTTTAATAAGGCTTCTGTATTTTCAGGAAATTTTTTCTCTATAATTTCTAACAATTCTTTTGCCAAACGAGTACTATTTTGAGAAAAATAAACATCAACTAAAGTGAGATAAAAATTTGATTGAGTACTGTCTAATTTAATTGCTCGCTTAGCATCATTTATTGCTTCGTTTATGTATTTTATTTTTAAATACACCAATGCTCTTTTATTATATA